>NZ_JAKEUW010000025.1:0-76626 GCF_022398115.1 Vibrio sp. Isolate22
TCCACTATTACGGCTAAGTTCTCTATAAACTGAGCTTCTATGGCAGTCGATGGCAAGGGCAATGTTTTTTATTGATACACCTTGTTCTAAAAGGGCTGAAATCTGGTATCTTTTCCCTTCAGTCAATTGTTGATACTTCATGTTGGAACTGCTTGTTTCTTTGGTCAGAAGAGCATACCAATCTCAACAATTGGCTGTCTTCCTCAGTCCTACCAATGAAGTGTCGCACTTATTATCTGAATTCGGGATTTTACAGAACGTAGCAGTTCGAAAATAAAGAGTGACAATGTCGAGTTACAAATACGAGCGTTTACTCTCAACCACGATAGACAACGCTTTATTGCACCTTTGGATTTCGGTTGCCAACTCAAGAAATCATGTTTCTAGAGATGTCCGAAACCAGATATTGGTGCGCTGGTTTAAGCCAAAAATAAATAAGATCAAATATAAAACAATTAAGAAAGAGATAAAGTCGATCATACAGGCTGGCAAGTATGGTACAGCCTTACTTGAAGAGCGTTTATGTGAGCTTAGAGAGCTATCCCAAAGCTACAGGGATAGGTTGAATGACATGCATAAGCTTCACTATCTACTTGAATATTTGAGAGAAGATCATGGGATAACGGCAGACCTTAATGAAGGTGTGTCCGAATATCTTCCTAGTACTTTATATGTTTCGCAGGCGCATCTAGAGCAGTGCTTCTCTGATGAGCAACAACAGATTAAGCCATTATCAGTCTGTTTATCCAATATTAACGTGGACAACTTTATTCATATTGTCCAACTGTTTGGCTTTCATAAAGTCGAACTTAACACGCATCCTACTAGCAGTTTGCCAATCGTAGAACTTTCTGTCGTTAACTAATTTGGCGCGATAGGAATTTAGTCCTTATTTACTAAGGGTATAAAACATAAAACCAATTATTATTTTTGAAGGTGGACAGTATCATTTTTTTTAAAAAGAAGGAAAAAGCATAGATCAACCTGATCACAATATGGATATTGTTGATTCATTGAATCGTTCTTTAGCAATGGTGTCGTTTGATACTCGCGGGCATGTGTTAGACGCGAGTGAGCCATTCTTATCACTGATGGGCTATTCACTGGATGAAATAAAAGGTAAACATCACTCACTATTTTGCTCTGACGAGATAGTGAATACCTCTCACTATACGCAGTTTTGGCGAGACCTTGCTGCAGGTTCAAAGAAAAGCGGTGTTTTTCCTCGTTACGCGAAGGGAAAGCGACAAGTTCATATCGATGCGACTTATTGCCCAATCATTTCAAATGGGGAAGTGCAAAAGGTTGTTAAAGTTGCCGCTGATGTTACCGAGTCTCATGTAAAGCAGACTCTAGACAGCGAGTTATTAGACGCACTCAACCAAACCTTTGCGACTATTTCGTTTACGCCTGATGGCAATATTTTAGATGCAAATGACAACTTCCTGAAAACCTTGGGTTACTCAAAAGAACAGGTTATTTCGCAGAATCATCGGATGTTCTGTTTTGACGAATTTTACAAAGAGAACCCTAACTTTTGGCAAGAGCTGCAATCGGGTCGAGCATTTACTGGGCGCTTCTTAAGAAAAGATCGACATGGTGGAAAAGTTTGGATTCAAGCCTCTTACAGCCCGATAAAGAACGAGCGAGGAGAGGTCTATAAAGTCGTTAAGTTTGCTTCTGATATCACTAATGAAGTGCTGCAAGAAGAGGCGACTTCGGATGCGACTTCTATTGCTTACAGTACCGCGGTAGAGACAGCACAGGTGGCAAGTGATGGACAATCTTCTCTCGCTCTGACCCGTGAGCTGTCTAAAAATGTGGTTGAAGATATCGAGAAGTCTGAAAAGCTAATTCGTCGACTGACTGAATTATCGGGTAGCATCGAAAATATCGTGCAGGTCATCGGCAATATTGCTGATCAAACGAATTTATTGGCACTTAATGCGGCCATTGAGGCGGCTAGGGCTGGAGATTACGGCCGTGGTTTTGCCGTGGTTGCTGATGAGGTCAGGGTTTTAGCTTCGAGAACATCCGACTCAACAGAAGAAATCAGTCGAGTGGTTGCAGAGAACTTATCTCTAACCAATGACATTACTCAATCTATGGAAGTGATCAGTCAATCGTCTATCGAAACAAACGATAGGCTTGAAAGCGTATCTGTTGTGATCGAAGAGATACAAAAAGGCGCGGAAGACGTGGCTAGATCTGTCTCGAACTTAACTTAACCGAAGATAGCAGGGCGTAAGTGACTCACTTTCGCTCTGCATCACTAACAAAAGCAGCTTATTCGCGTTCGGGAGTAAGCACCCCAACCCTAAATACCTTCAACCAAGCATGGCTCATTGCAGGTTTGTGCACAGCTATACCTTACGGCTTAAATATTAAGGCTGTAGCTCAAGTAAGATTTATAAATAAACAGATTGCATATAAATGGTGTTTTGTAGAGTATGAGGGCACTCATCAATGGTGGGTGAATAACAACAATAACAAGGATAATAAAAACAATGAAAATACGTTTAAATTTAAGCCTCTTGCTGATTTCGACGGCTCTTAGTCCAGTTGCGCTTGCTAATACTAGCTACCCTGATGGTTACTACCTTGAAGCTGAGGGGCTAAGCGGCAATGCTTTAAAAGACATGCTTGGTGTGATTGCTGCTCGCGGGCAAAAGCAACTCACTTACACTCAGGTGTGGTCTGCATTGAAAGACACCAACGAAGATCCGAATAATCCGAACAATGTGATTTTGTATTATAGCGGTCGTTCACAATCCAAAGACTTTACTTCATCAGGCAACAACGACAAGAATGCTTGGAATCGTGAACACCTTTGGCCAAAATCTTTTGGTTTCAAGCGCAAAGATCAGTGGGGTTATACCGACATTCACCATCTTCAACCAACCGACGCAGAGATTAACTCTATCCGGTCGAACAAAGACTTCGATTTTGGTGGAACGCCATTGAAAAAGTCACCGCTTAACAAGACGGACTACGACAGCTTTGAACCTCGTGACGCAGTGAAAGGGGATACCGCTCGTTCGCTTTTCTACATGGCGGTACGTTATGAAGGCAATAACGCGAAAATGCCGGACTTGTACTTAGTCGATGACACGTCTAGCTCTTCAGGGCAACCTAAAGTTGGAAAGCTGTGTACATTACTGCAATGGCATAACGCCGACCCTGTCGATGATTGGGAGCGTAATCGCCATGAAAAAGCCGTCAAATGGCAAGGTAACCGCAACCCGTTCATTGATAACCCAAGTTGGGTAAATGACATATATGATAGCCGCTGTGGTGGCTGATATATAAACTGAAGCCAATGCAAAAAAGCCATCCTAGTGATGGCTTTTTTACTATGGTTGCTCGTTGTTGGATAGAGAACGCAGCATTGCGAATCGCTCTTAAATATCTCGCTGGCTGTACTTCCACGCAGGATGCTAATCAAGGATTTCTCGTAGAAATATCAACTTAGGTACTCGACTGCCTCGACTATCGGCACCCCAGACAACGGTAATATGACCATTAATAGATAGCTTATTTTTAAGAACCATAGGTTTAATTGTTGGATCAAGTTGCAACTTAACTCGTCTTTTATGTAGTGAAGGAGCTACTACAGCCCAACCTCTTTTTGTTGAGTCTAAATCAATAGCTCTGATCTCAAGTCGCACATCATGAAAATCTTCTATAACATCCTCTGCAACTTCCAGCTTAGATTTGTACTCAGGCATTGCTCGAACCGAAGCATTAGAAATTTGGATGTTTGGATCCTCGTTAAACGTAATAGTTGCATTAGGGTCAAGTTTTGCAGGTTTAACTACATTTAGTGAATTTTCAGCTAACTTTTCTTTATCTTTGATCGCAGAGATAACGATATTGGTAAATTCCTCAGCGGACATGTCTACCATACCGGCCCCTATTTGAATAATAGTGTTATTATTTGCCTCTATAGTAGCTTTAGCTTTTTTATCTGACGAACTTGATGACTTCCCTAAATAGTAAGTACCTCCAGCAAGAATCATCGCCACAAGCACCGCTGACAAGAAATTAGGATTTTTATTCATAATTTTCTCTATCCCTAGTTTTTGTCTCGTATTTTCAATGCACTCATCAAACCTTTGTTGGTTCCCAAAAATTAGTTTTACAACTAGATCTTCCCAAATACTGTCTGAACGAAGTTCTTTAATAAATACTTCAACATTGATTACTTTCGCATCAGGGAAAAGAGCTTCTAGCACTTCTGGTGCTTGTTTTACTAGGCTTTCAAAAGCAATAAGCGACCGCGCAATTTCACCAACAGGAACGTATTCCTTATTAGAGTAATAAATACGCTGGCTTACTTCTTGATACTGCATGCTACTTCTTAACCGTGGGAATTATTGCGGGCATAGTATATTGTTTCATATGGTGAGTCATTGATTTTCCTCACTATAAAGCTAGGAGCTCTTAGACAGAGAAATTCTGTTTACTCTGAGTTTTAGATAGGGCTCATGTCTGTTCTGGTATGACTAATACCCAGTCAACTCCATATAGCCTGTACCTGAGTGTGTTCCTTTAATTGAGATTGGACCCTCCCAATAGGGAACCGATAGGGGCATTTTTGCTTTGGGGTTGAGTGCCGAGACTGTCAGCTCTATGTTTTTCGTTGGAATTGATATTTGCCACTCTGTTGGATAATCTCGCCCATCGATTACTGTTTGTTTGGTTGCAGTGAGAGTAATGTCTTGCTGTGAAATGGCAATACCAGAGCCATCTTGCTGCATCAATCTTGCGTGAGCATAGCTGGCTTCGCCTGTCGCCGAGTTTCGCAGTTGGAACACGACTAGGCTGGTTTCATCACTGAGCCTAAGTGCAAACCAATCCCAGCCTTGTTGAGAGTCGAGTAAGAACTGTGAGCTCCATTCTCTGTCTATCCAACCTTTGCCTGAAACCTGATGTGTCACACCATCAATCGTCACGTCGCCTGATACATTGATGAATGGCTGGCTGTAGTAGTAGGAAGCGACTTTGCCATCGCTGCTTTTGGTGCTGTAGCCTTGCTCTCCTTGTTTTTGGTAGGGAGCGTTGCTAATCAGTGTTAACGAGTAGCCAAACTGCTCTGAGTTAGCATTCAATGTGGCAGGGAATAAGTCATCAGTAGAAGATGTCCATTGCCAATCATCAAGATAGACGCGAAATGGTGATGTGCTTACTCCTGCCAGTTCTGCTTGATCGCGTGACCATTTTTCATCGGCGTAGTGTTTGTCTTCGGTGGTGACGGCACTGTGAGCCATGTAGATCTGTTGGCTTTGCCATGCGGTTTGTTTAGTTTGTTCGACGCTGTTTTCTGGGGCTGCGGCAAAGCGGAACTGTGTCCATTGTACGCCTAGCGCATTACCGTCTTCATCGATGAGATTGGCGGTTAGATACCACCATTCATGACGAAAATTCGGGTGTGCTTGATGGTCTTTAGGGAAGGTGAGTTCAACGCCTCTAATGACGGTACTGAATTTATCACTCTGCTGCTCACTGCTCCCGCCGAGTATTGATCCCATGTTTTGAGCGGAATTCGGATCAGCCTTGTCACAACCCCATAGAGATAGCAGACCCAGTGAGAGAGCAGATAGTCTGATTAACTTACTCTTCAAGCCAATGTTCATTACAACACCTCACTTTGCAAACTGGATACCACAGGCTTACTGACTAATCGCCATAGAGGAATGAGTGTTGCAATCACAGCCACAATAATCGTGATGAAGGAAATGCTAAGCGCATCGCTCCAATTCCACTGGTAATTTAAGCTCCAACCGAAGGCGCGTAGGGTGACGATGTCTGTTAGTACGTAACCCACCATAGCACCGAGTGGGATGGCGATAACCAAAGTAAAGGTCACAAGCACAACGATTTGCCCGAGAACCATTGCCATCAGTTTTTTACGGCTTACGCCAAGTGCATACAGCCTTGCGATAGCGGCCTTACGAGCATCGAGCAGCATAAAACACGCACAGAACAGGCCAATGACGGCAACCATCAAGGTGACGCCATTTAGTGCGCGTGTAATGGCGAAGGTTTGTGAAAAGATGTCCAAGGCGAGAGATTTGATCTGCGCTTGATCGTAGAGCTGACTTGGATGCAAGTTCAATTGCTGGCGTAACTGTTCGTAGACTTGTTGTTGGTCTCCAGAGACTTTAACCCCTAGGCTAGTCGGCAAGTTAGTAAAACCGCTTTCAAGCCATAAATTAGGGGCAAGCAATACCTCGCCATTGGGTGAGCCGTAGTCGTGGAAAATCGCCCCGACGACTAGTGATTTGTTTGGAATAGAATCGAGCTTAAGTTCGCTGTTCAAAGATAAGCCAAGCTTCACTGCCGTGGGTTCGCTGATTGCTACCAGTTCACCCTGATAGAAACGCTGCCAAAAGTTATCAAGCTGCGATTGGAACACCATGGTTTGCGCTAATGTATCTTTGTCTTTGGTGCCGAGTAACGTTGGCAAGCCTTGTAAGTTATCGTCGACGTAATATTGCTTATAGACGGTTTCAACGTTCTCAAACTGCTCTAACGCACGTTCTACATTAGCGATTTCACCTTGAGCTGGACTAACGTAAATGTCGGCATGCAGCCGCTGTTCTAACCATTGCTTTAGAGTGGATTCAAAGCTGCCTACTAAGGTATTCATTCCCATATTAGCCGTTACAGCAAGAAGCAGTGCCATCATGGCAAGGGAGAGCGGAGAGATGAGCTCTCGCAATTCAGCAAATAGGTACTGCATCAACCCCGACTGAGTGTGCTGTTCACTCCAATTTGCTAATAAGCTGAGCGTTTTAGGCAAATACAAAGGAATAGATATCACTAACACGCCAAGCCACGCCATGGTGAAGCGGTGGTGTTCGCTAAGCCATAAGCCAGCTAATGCGATACCCGTGAGTGTTATTCCGATGATAAAGAGTTGGTTTTCGTTTGAAGCCTCTGGCGCTTGATAAAAGCCACCATGAGAAGAGAGCGGTTGTTGAATGCGTTGTTTAAAGTGCTGCCAGCAGGCAACAAGTGTGGCGGCTAAGGTGAGCAATAAGGCCTGAACTAACCATGACCATTGCCATGTGCCAGGCAGAAGTGTTGCTCCGTATAGTTGTTCCAGCGTTATTGCCACGGTGGGATGGAGCCAGTGGCTTAATTGAATTCCTAAAATGAAACCGAGTGAAGCTCCCAGGGTTACCAGAACGGTAAGTTCAATGAGCAAAGCAGAAAATACGATGCTTGGTGCTACACCGGCTTGCTGAATTTGAACCAATAGTCGATTACGTTTCAGTAAGCTGTATTTCACGCCGTTATAAGCGATGAACAAACCAACCAAGAACGCGAGTAAGCTCATTGCCGTCAGGTTAAGGTGAAAGCTGTCGGTAATGGATCCAAGGTCGGTACTTTGATTATTGGTGATCCATTGTCCTTGCTCTGCGATGAGATTCTGCCAGTTATCTTGTGGTTGGTTCTCGGCATTAAAAACGGCGATATAGCTCAGTTGACCTTGTTTGTTGAGCAGTTGTTGAGCGAATCCTATGTCCATCAGCATTCGACTCCCCAGTTGCCACTCATCAGGCAACACGACCACTTGGGTAACGATGTCATCGAGGATCAGCGTGTCCATTTCGTCTAAGCTTTGATGTTGCGACTGGCTCATCATCACAATGGGCTTGCCTGCTAAGAGCTGAGGTAGGGGAAGTGCATTATCAAAAAGAGATATGTTTTTTTCGTTCCCTTCGGAGTAGCGAGCTCTTGAGGTAAGAGCGGCGATGAGCTCGCTGCCTTGGATTGACCAACGACGTCCTTGCTCGTCTCTCACACGCCCTTCAATCACAGGTAGTATCGCGCTGAGTCCGTTTTGTCTTAGCTTGAAGTAGAGCGATTCAGGTAGGTAGTTTTGTCCTGCTGGTGGAATGATTAGGTTCTGAGCCTGAGCGCTCAGTTGCTCGGTAGATTCTACATAGCTGCGTTTGGCATTCAAGTTGATGGCTTGTACCGCGACAAACAAAGTCACGGCTAACACAATACCAATCAAGATCGCCGCAGCTTGTAAAGGAGAATGGCGATAATGCGCCGCGAATAGGTCTAGCGTCAGTTTGGTGTGCGTGATCGCTAAGTGAGCAGGCGTATTAGTAGAATTAGCCTTTGGCATGAGTCATCTCACTGGCTTGCTTTTGGTCTACATGCTTGAGTTTTCCATTGTCTAATACCAGTTGTCTCTGCATAAAATCGGCGCATTTAGGGCTGTGCGTCACCAATAATACAGCGGTGTTGCCTTGTGTTGTGATCTCACTTAGTAATCTCATCACCTCCAACCCTGCTTTATGGTCTAGGTTTCCTGTGGGCTCATCTGCAAGCAAAAGTTTAGGTTTATGAGCCAATGCTCGAGCGATAGCGACACGTTGTTGCTGGCCACCGGAGAGGGCTGATACGTGTCTGTTGAGTAGTTCGCTGATACCTAATGCTTCGACTAAGTAATCGCACCAAGCTCCCCATTTCTGTTGGTTTAAATGCAATGGAAAGGCGATGTTTTGTTTTACATGGAGTGGGGTGAGTAGGTTGAACTGTTGGAAAATAACGCCGAGCTTTTGATGGCGGAAACGGCTCCAGTGTGGGTCTTTCCAAGTTGAGGTATTTTCTCCATCGAGCCATAACTCGCCGTCTGAAAGTGGTTCAAAGCCCGCAATTAAATTGAGTAGAGTACTCTTGCCACTGCCACTCGAACCAGTCAAAGCAATGCTGACTCCAGTCCCTAGGTTGAAGTCGATATTGTCCAGCACTTGATGGCTCTCTTTGCCATCAATAAAGCTTTTACTGGCCTGTTGCAGTGTGACAACTGGGCTATCCATTTCCTCTCCTTGTAATCAAAAAGCGACCACCAAAGGTGTTAAGCATTGGCAATTAATATCACGATAGGCTCTATCAAACTGTAGACGACAATTTGAGGATTTAGAGCGATTTATATCGAATTATTAATAACTTGTACTTTAAAAGAGGAAGAATAGATCAGTGGCAGGTGGAAGTTGTTGATAGAGAGGAACAACTTCCGAGTGCATCTTGTGCGCTAAGAGGGGAGCAGGATGATCTTGCCATCCAATCGTGTGGTTTTAGATTCGATAAGATCAATCGCGGTCTGAACTTGCTCTAAAGGAAAGCAACGGTCGACATCGAGTTGAATCTCGTTCTTGATGAAGTGAGCTAGCATGGACTCGAACTGGGCTCGGCGCACTTTTTTACCTTCAGCTTCTTCCCAATAACGTAAGAAAAATGTGCTGAACTCGATAGCTTGGTTTTTAGCATACTCGAAGAAACGTGGCTCATAAAAATCCAGAGAAAGCGTACCATAGTTGATGAAACGCCCTTGTTTGCCCAGCGTGTGAATAAGCTCGGTTCCGGGTGAACCGCCAATCGCATCAAAGGCAACCGTTGGTTGCGGTAGGCCAAGTTGCTGGATTTGTGCAACTAAGTCATTTTTGGCATCCAACACATGTTTTGAAGTCGTAAGAGCGCGCTTGGGTTGTGACGTGACGACGATGATTTGAAATCCAAGTGACCTTGATAATTGGGAGAAAATCTTACCAATCGCTGAACTGCCGGCATTGATGATCAACACATCTTCTTTGGTCAACTTCGCCACTTCTGTCGTCAGTACCCAGGCGGTGAGTGCATTAATGTATAACTGACACGCGTAGCCGTTATCTAGGTGTTGAGGAATATGGAAAAGGTTTTCAGGCGACACATCGACGTATCTTTGCCATGTTCCACTCGTCGCCACCAGCACTCGCTGACCCACCGTAAAATCAGCATGTTGAGACTCTAAGATCGTACCTGCTGCTTCAAATCCTGGAACTCTGGGCGGCTGGTGGCTGTGTTTATATTGCCCCACACCATGAATCGACAACAGATCACTCGGGTTAATGTTGGTCGCTTCAATCTGTACTCGAACCTTACCTTTATCGAGTGCTCCTAAAGTGACATGTTCGATCTTGAGGGACTCTTTCGGCTGTCCGAAAC
Organism: Vibrio sp. Isolate22; assembly: GCF_022398115.1. Lineage (NCBI taxonomy): Bacteria > Pseudomonadati > Pseudomonadota > Gammaproteobacteria > Vibrionales > Vibrionaceae > Vibrio > Vibrio sp. Isolate22. The sequence goes on from NZ_JAKEUW010000025.1 coordinate 10,009, forward strand.
GATACTGATTGATACGGGTATTTTGCTTGATTTCAGACATGGCTCGAGCACTTTAGTTTGGTGGTACGGATAGGCATTGTATGGCAGGACGATGACTTCCCATCAATGTAAGCCACATCATGCCAGACCGTCGCCATTCAACCAAGTCACTTCAGTGTGTCTATGTACTTTACTGCCTACTTTAGGGCTACTTTAATAATCGTTGTTGGATCATAGTGATATCGCAGTTATGACGATCTTTGCTTTGGATTACATCGTGTTCGTCAATGATTAACACGGTGTCTGCTGTTTCTATAGCGCTGTCAGCTGAAAGTTGTGCGTCGTTGTCGTAAAACACTATGTATCCAGCAAACGTCATACTCGTGAAGAGTAATAAGAGCGCTACAAGCACGCTCTTGACGGTTTTATTAGTGGTATGGGGTGAGTTCATTCTGGTTTTCTCTACTGGTTTGAATTCAAAGGCATTAAATTCACAAGCTATTGTTTTGAAGAGAGTTGTTAACCTTCAAAAACCCAGTTTTGCCAACTTTGCATACGAAGAATCACTTTACGTACGATAGAGAACATTTCCCATTTTGGAGAATACACCGCGACGTGGGCATCTGTGCCAGCAGGAAGCGGCTGACCGTCCAGTAATTCTGGCTGAACAAGTTCCACTTTTACTAAGACGCGTCCCCCGACTCTCTGAATCGGATCGTTGAGATTCCCTGAGGGTGTGACTGCACCTTGCTTGAAGATATCCAGTACATCGACGACTTTTGCTCGGTAGGCATGGCCAGGAATGGTTTTGAAGGTCACTTCTGCCTCGTAGCCTGGTTTAATATAACGCGCAGGGTTTTGCTTGAATGCCGCGATAATAGTTTTAGATTCTTTGTGCACAAACGTTAGGTTTCCTTGAAAAGGAACGACACGACTCTTCATGCCCGGACGTAACGCCACTTGTGTTACATAGCCATCTGTCGGTGCAACAACTAATGTTTTACCAAGATCGAACTGAGCTTTATCGAGCTCTGCAAGGTGAACTTTCTTTGCAGCCAACTGCTGTGCAATCTTCGAATCAATGACGTTCAATTGAATGTGGTTTTGTGCCTGAACAGCGTTGAGCTCTGCAATCGTGTCGGTAAATTTGTCTACTTTTGTTTGAGATGCAAAATCACGCTTTGCCAACTTATTAAAACGTTTCAGTTCCTTTTGATTGAAGACAAGCTGAGCATCCGTTTTCTTGATCGACTCACGGATGTTTTGCTTGGAGAGCAGTAGCTCATCAATGGAGGCTTTGGTCGCTGTTACTTGCGCTTGCGCTTTGTCGACACTTGCTTGGAATGGTGTCGGGTCGATTTGGTACAAAGGGTCGCCTTTTTTCAAAGCAACATTACCTTTTACAAAAACGTCGGTGACTTCGCCAGAGACTTCAGAGGTGATTGGAGTAGTGACGCTATACACGCCAGCTACGCGTGCTACTGGCTGATACATCGCCATGTATAAGAAGATCCAGCCGACTAAGAAAGCCCCAATGACAGTCGCTGTGGTAATCGTCCACTTATTTTTAGGGAGCTTTAAGACGCGAAATACAATCACACACAATGCGATGTAGCTAAGAATTATCAAGGTTTCCATTACAGTTCCTCCTCGCTTTTCGCTTGCAGTGCATTGATTCGTTTTTCGAGTTCATCGAGCTTTGATTGTTCTGTACTCGCTACTTTTAATGGCTCACTTAACATGGCCCATACCCAAAGCAGTGGCCACATTACGTGCAAGAAAAAGAGGCTGATCCAGCCTGCTACATGAATAGCATCTTGATGAGGATGATTGCGTTTTACCGCAATTTCATAAGGAATATCGTGAATAATAACGAGCCCGTACACTAAGATCAGCAGTACGAGGATCAGAATACCCAAAGATAAGTAATCTAAAGTAAGGTTCATAAGGTTCTCTCCGTTACGGATGAAATCGACCATTAATTTCAGCAATACTAGAGAGCTTAGAAGCTTCCCCTTACTCAATCGATAGAGTAAAGGTTAAATGACATTTAAGTCTTAATTAATCCATAGGGTAGTTTGGCTTAATTTGATGTTAGGTAAGGTTTAGTTAATGGCTTGAGTCGCTGTAATCAAAGCATCACGAAACCATTTATGCCCGTTGTCGTTGCGCTGAGAATGATGCCAGGTCATGTAAATGGGTACTGGCTCGGTCGAGAATGGCAACTCAATGACTTGATATTTATCGTTTTTAGACACTTTCTCTGCAATGGAACTGGCAGTTACACATAACCAATCGGTTTGGCTCGCTAAGACTAATCCAGTGAGGGCAGAACTGGTTTTGTAAGCGACTTTTCGTACGGGGAGCGGGATGTTGCTGACTGAGTTGAGCGTGTAGTCATTCATTCTTTGCGTTTGCCAAATGATATGTTCTTCGGCAAAAAATTGGTCCATTGTTATGCTGCCTTGAATGCGAGGATGATCCGCGCTTAACACCACAACAAGGCGTTGTTCAAACAGCTTAAGGTTGTCATAGCCATGCTCCTCTAAGGGAACGGTAGATAAGATCACATCGACTTTGCGCTGCCTTAAATCGGCTTGTCTTGATTGTTCATCAAGGTGTTCAATATCAGCTTCAATATTGGTATTAGGTGCATGCTCGCTTCGGTGCTTGTTTAGTGTGGGCACGACCAATATGTCGATGTCTTTGTGACTGGATATCCGAAAAGTGCGACGACTATTCTTGGCATCAAAATGCTGGCGAGACTTTGATCCATTCAAGAGTAAATTCAAAGGCTCTTGTACTTCTGCGTGTAGCTCAATAGCAAAGTTTGTTGGTGCAATACCACGCCCTTCTCGGATGAATAAAGGGTCGTTATATTGCTCTCTCAATCGGTTGAGAGATTGACTGACTGCAGGGGCGGAAATGCCTAATGCTTCTGCTGCAAGGTTAACACTACGCGCCTTCATTACCGCATCGAGAGTTTTGAGAAGATTAAGATCCATTGCATAAACCAGTTAAGCTGAGGTTAACGATAATTAGATTATGGTTGAATCTTGGCTTAATTCTAGCCATCAGTATCGTGCTTATCGATTTTCTGACAATAAACTAACGCTGTCGCGAGTGACTCGGTTGCTCCTGTTTGCATAACGATACCGTCCACACCCAATTTGATGTGAACGCTCTCGCTGAATCGTTGATCAATGGTTTGAGTTTGTTGTCGGTTTCTAAATGGCTGGCTTTGATACTGACTCTGTATCGTGAGTTTGTGTGAGCTGTTGATTGTCGGCTGTTTCAGCTTTATTTGAAGGCGTAAAATGCTTATCTGTAAGCGTTATTGTCATTGCCTCATGCTTCATTGTTGTGGTCGATGCTTGTGATGGCACATCGTTTGTTGCCGCCGGTTCAGCCAGTGTCATCATTGACGTTGTCGCAAGGAGCGTGGCTAGAGTAATTTGAACAAATGTTTTCATAGATTGTTTTCCTATTGGCTAAAGTTATGCATTGATAGCTGATAGGCGCACTATAAAAATTATGTGAGGTCGGTATTTATCATTTTACGCCATCGTATGATTTTTAGACGGCGTAAAGGTTTGGAGAGGGTCACTGAATGGGTTGTTGGAACCTTACTGTTTATTGCTACATGCTCTTTATTGCCACATCACCAAGATTGCAGCGACTGAAAGCAATATCAGCGCGAGGATGTCTTTGCGGGCAATGCTCTGCCCTAGCCAGAAATAGGAGATTAATACCATAAAGACCACTTCGACTTGGCCTAATGTTTTCACGTATGGCACGGCTTGAAGAGACATCGCGCTAAACCAGCCAAGAGAACCAATCACACTCGCTAAACTTGTCATCACAACCAGTTTTGATTTCTTGAATATCAGGCGCAGCGTATCCGGCTCTTTAATCAGGAGAAAAGTGCAGATAATTAGTGTCTGCAGGCTAATGACCAAAAACAGCACCCAAGCAGCGCTATGAGGGAAAGGAAGTCCAATACTTAAGCTAGCTTCACGTACCCAAAGCGAGGTTAGTGCAAAGGCGGTGCTGCATGCCATGCCCAAGCAAAATACTTTAGGAGAGAGGCTTCGCCAACCAGAAGCGCTACTCATGATGAGCACGCCCAATGTGCCGATTAATACGCCTATCCAGCCTGTAACAGTCAACGCTGTACCAAAAAACAACACGGAAAGTACAGCAGAAACAGGAGCTTCACATTTGGCAAGCCCTGCACCGATGGCGTAGTTTTCGAGTTTAAATAGCATAACCATCAAGCCAGTCGCGAGGATCTGCATGATTGCGGCTGCAACGACATAGAAAGCAAACTCACCGGAAAAGTTCGGCGCGGATACTGGCTGCCATTGATACAAAGCGTAGAGGTAGAGCAGGGCGATCGGACCCGCCCATATAAATCTTGCCAGCGTCACACCAGCTACGCTCATGGTGCCACTCAATTTGCTTTGAAAGGCATTACGCCAAGATTGGCTGAAGGCAGCAAGCAGGGTAAAGGCGATCCAACTAAAAGACATGACGCTTCCGTGTGTGAGGTAATTTAATGATTATGTTAACAAAAAATTACCTGCTGAGAAGTGGAAGCGGTCTTTTTATGAGCAGAGCTTCACCTTTGCCCTGATTTGGCATGGCACTGAAATTTAAAAGATGGGTGTCTTTTTGTTTTTGAAGTAGAACCACCCGCTGATTAATACGAACAGAAAGGCGAAGTAATAGCAGAACGAAGATAGCGACGCCAAGAACGCGAGGTTTTGCTCTATCTCTTGCTCGGAGTAATTGTTAGAAACCAATTTGTAGTAGTATGCATACAAAACACCGATCAGCCCATATCCGAGGTTAAACATCAAACCTTTGAAGCTAAGAACCGTGGCTCGGTTATGTGACTCGGTTTTTTTGTTCAGGTGGTAACTGATAAAAATGTTCATCGTCATGATGATAAAGATCAGTACCAATGCAGGAATCACCCCATAGATCGACCAGCCTAAACTGATCCAATAATAGGTAGCGATACTTGCTAAGCCCATGACGATAATAAAGGTTTTCGGCTCGATACTTTCTGCCAGTCTGCGGCTTTGACCTGCCAAAATGATTTTTAATAGACTGATTCCCGCACCAATAAAACCGAAGTAAATAATTGGAATATCGATGGCAAGATAGTATTGGCTGTTCATAGTGAGGAACATACGCGATGTGTGTTCAAATAGGCTGTAGTAGAGCAGTATGAAAAGTACGTAGGGCGTAGCGAGTACCCACTTACCTGTGTCAGCAGTGAGCTTAAGGCTGGCCATGGTTGTGGCTAATTTAGTTTGACCATTTGGCATCACTTTCTTTTCTTCACGCATGTTTACCGCAGCATAAATCGCGAGTAGTGCAACCAATAAAGTGGCGAATACAGGAATACGCATCAGGTCTTTGGTGCTTTCTGGCGAGGTTAACCCTAGAGCATGGAAAATGTTCGTCATGAAGTTTACGTCGTACATTGCAGCACCAATTAAGGTGACAAAGATGCCGACGCTTGAGGCGATACGAAGCTGTATCTGCAACACACGAGGCCACAGCTCCTCATTGCCTTGTTCTTTTAAGGTGTCATATGCCAGTGCTTCATCAGCACCACTCGCCAATGCCATGGCTAATCCGCTGAGTATCCGGTTGACCAAAAAGACCATGAACACCAAGTTTGGGTTTTCGGTCGGCACTAAGGCAATCATGGCGATTTCAACAAACATCACTAGGGAAGAGAGTACCACTAGCTTCTTACGACCCAAGGTGTCAGCAAATGCGCCAGATGGGACTTCAGCAAGCACAATGGTCGCCGCCCACACTACGTTAAGCATGGCAAATTGCGAAAGGGTTAGGCCGTAATCTAAGTAGAGTAGAGTGAATACTGGGTAATAAAAACGCGCAAAGTAGCTGCTTCGAAACATTAGGAAGTAGCGAACATTGGGAATTTTTAGGATTTCTTTGAGCGTCATGATGAATTAGTCGATTAAATAACACATTATTATGTATAACTCTTTTCTCCTTTTAAATCATGAAATTGTTCAAAAATGATCGATGCCTGACTTAGTAACAGAGTATTGAGCTGGTGCGGGGGCTTATATGTTCCTTTGGAACTTCAGTAATACCCGCTTCGGCAATAGTGAAAGAGACCATCAAGACGCGCTATAATGTTGAGTTGCTCAACGTGTTGTTTTGAACTTGGCTTGTCGAACTGCGATTAGAATGATTGCGTTTCATGGAGTGCTTGGTTTTTAACCACGTTAGCGGCCACTTCGATTATTTTCGATTCTTGTTCGGACGCTTTAGAAGATAAGTTGTAAAACATAATGCAATCTTGCTGAATCATATTTGGCGCTTCTTGGAGCTCGATTTCACGTACCTCACCACTTTTTATGTATTGGGTTAGGTTTTCCCGAGGAGACACAACCCACCCGTCTTGCTTTAACTTTTCAATGAGTAGGCTTTGTGATGTGACCACTTCAAACTCGCTACTGATCTTGGTATGCCTAAGCTCGTTTGCAATGTCATTCTCAGTGATTAATTGACGAAAGGTGGCCAGTTCAGCAATCGAAATCGTTCGGTTGGGAATGTTAGAGTGAACGGACGTGAACAGGCTCAGCTGAAAAGATCCAAGGTTGATATTACCGATACCCGCATTCGGGTGTAAGTTACCCATCCCCGGCATAATGGCAAACAGGGCATCTCCGTCTTCTATCTGCTGTAAACAGTGGTTTCTATCTCTTTGCAGCCAGTTGATAAGCATGTGAGGGTGAAGAGACTTGATCTCAGATTCAATGCTAAGCAACAGCTGACAAGGGATCGAGCTATCGTGATAAACGGTAATGTTGTTGAGCTCGCCTTTGTAAGCAGATAAGGCTATGTTTTCGAACTCTAATGATTGTCTCGCCAGTAACCGTGCTCTTGGGTACAGACGATGAGCAATGTCTGTAGCAACCGCCTTTTTGCCTTCGATGCAAAACAGTTCCATTCCCATCAAATCTTCTAACGCATTGATTCTCTCTCGCACGGTAGAACGAGCCTTATTCAATTTTTTGCTCGCAGCACTGTAGCTTTGGAGCTCATAGACACTGGTGAAGCATGCAACCTGTTCATTCGAAATCATCATTTGATTAGCCTTGTACTGTTTGAGCGTACATTTTGGATTTATATGTTTGAACTTAGCAAAGTACTCTACATCCGTACACATAAGATTGTTAACGGAGATTTCAGATGAGAAAGTCGATTATTTCATTGATCACTGCAGGCTTATTTTCGACAACCGTGATGGCGGAGATCAAGCCTATGTCTACAGTGCCAGCAAAAGCGAATGAGCAAGTCACGCTGGAGAACTGGACGCATGCGCCATTCAATAAGTGGGCTTTCCAGAACATGGGAATCCATCCCACGGTTATGGTTTCTCGAGATGGTGCGATCAACGAGATCCCACAAGTATTGAATGCGGAAGTCGCTCAACACAAATTTACCTATGCCGGAGAAGAGCTAACTTTTCGTGATGCGATGATTAATGATCACACCGATGGCTACATTATTATTCAAGACGGAAAGATACTGCATGAAGAGTACTTTGGTGACTTCACTGCGAGAGATCACCACATGTGGGCTTCAAGCACCAAATCTTTGATTGGCCAAGCTTTAGGTTTGTTGGCTGAGCAAGGCAAGGTTGATGTTGAAAAAAAGGTCAGCACATACATCGAAGAGCTCAAAGGAACACACTTCGGTGAGCAGACCCTACGAACTTTACTGAACATGACCTCTGCGATTGATTACAGCGAAGATTATGTAAACATGGCTCCGGGTGATGTGCATTTCGAATATTTCCGACGATTAGGCTTTATTCCGGCGTATGACTTACTGGCACTTGATCCAACAAAGACAGATAAGCCTCGTGACTTGCTGAGCTTCTCTGCAATGTTTGAACAGAATGAAAATTTAGCGGTGAATGACAAGTTTGAGTACCACAGCCCGAACGTTGATGTCATCGGGTGGGTTATCGCTCGCGTGTCCGGTCAAACGCTTGACCAATTTATTGCTGACAATATTTGGAGCAAACTCGGCACAGAGCATGATGCCTTCTTCATAACGGACATGAACTACAATCCAGTCGCAACTGGTGGTTTCAATACTACGCTAAGAGACTTTGCACGTGTTGGGCTAGCTATGGTCAACAATGGCGAATACAACGGCCAACAAGTATTCTCAGAAAAGTGGGTCAAAGACAGCTTCAATATTACGCCGGAAGAAAATCGACACATGATGAACAGTGTCTACAAAGATACTGATACTCAAGTTTTTGATTCGCACTTAGAGGGTTACAAAAACTTCCTCTGGGTACACGATTCAGACAAAAACATTGCAACATATCGTGGGGTTTTTGGTCAGTTCTTGTATATCAACCAGGACAAGAATGTCGTTATCGCAACCTTCTCTTCAGCAGAAAGCGCTTCGAATGCAGCGCGTGAAGAGTCAAAAGTGAGAGTGGAGGCTTTTGAGTCGTTAGCTAAGTCTCTATAGCCTAGTACTTTAAAAGTACGACTGCCTAAACTGAAAATCCCCTCAAAATAAACTCTTGAGGGGATTTTTGATTAACTATTGATGCGCTTATCAGCCACCAATAATTTGCTACTAGCTATTCACTTTCCGCTTCTTTGGAAGCCTCTGTTGCCGTGTTTTTGTATAGCCATTTGTCGAGCACAACCTGAAGTGCGTCTAGTGATGTTGGTTTCTCTAACCGACCATCCATCAATTGGTTAATCATGTCTAACTCACGTTGCCCCGACTCACCAGAAAGCGCAATGATTGGTGTGTTAGTTGAACGAGCCTTGATGATCTGGCTGGCGTCAAAACCGTTCATGACTGGCATTTGTACGTCCATGAGAATCAAATCGACTTGGTTTGTTCTAAACAGCTCGACGGCATTTTCCCCATTTTTAGCTTGCAGGCTGTTTACGCCCAGTCTGCTTAGATACATCTGAACAAGGGTACGTTGCACCTCTTTATCATCAACGATGAGCACGGTTGGCGCTATCCCGTTGGTTGTCACTTGTGTTGCCACTGAGCCCGTGCTGTGTTCTTCCGTTTGGGTGCTGTGAGCTTGCGGGGTTGCTTCACTGGTCTCTTCGCTAGTCTCTTCGACATCGACTTGGCCTTGCTTCCAGTCGTTGAAATAGGGTGTGCGTAGGGCATCTGCTTTTGGCGCATTAGGTACTACTGGGAAGTACAGGTGGAATTCAGTAAATTCCCCAAGCTTCGATTTGCACTCAACTCTGCCACCAAATGAACGCATAACACGTTGGCAATAGCCCAATCCTAAGCCACTACCACCGCTTTTCTGATAAGAGAAGAAGTCGTCGAAGATCTTATGTGTAATGGTTTCGTCGATACCTGGCCCAGTATCTCGGAAGATTAGAACATTTTCGTAAGAACCGATCTGGGTGCTGATTTCAATTTGACTATCCGGGTACGAATCAAAGTAATAAATCGCATTGCGGATCAGATTGAAAATCACGAAATTGAATAAGGTTTCGTTTAGCTTGGCAACAAAGTCAGCATGTTGCGGCAAGCGAATTCGCTCGATGATCTTCTCGTTTTCAAAACCGTAGTGGCTGACGGCCTGATCCACGGCTTTGTGAATCGAGGTCATCAGGATAGGACCTTGCTCAGACGAGCTGTCGCTAACTTCTCTTAGGATAATATCAATCAACTGTCGTCCACGTTGAATAGCGGCTTGCCCATTCTCAATATCCAGGTGGATCTGTTTTGCTGGTGCTTGGTTTTCGATGTGCTGCTTCAAGATCTCAAAATGCAGCTGAACTTGGGCAAGCGGGTTACGCATTTCATGAGCAATAGAGTTGGCGAGCGCTCGACTTTGGCGGATGCGTCTATCGGCTTCGATGGTACTTTGAACGCGAGTAAGCAGGGTTTGCAGCGCCGAGATCTCTTCGTTAGAGAACATTTGATCGTTGCTCTTGTGCGACGATACCAGTAAATGAGTGACCGACTTTCCTTGCCCAAACAGTGGCATAACTAAGGCGGTATTGTTCGAACTCATCTTGTCATATAGCGCTTTGAGCGAAAGTTTGGAAGGCGCTGTGTAATCAAGTTCTTGCGATAACTCATCGAAGACTAGAACTGACTTGTTTGTTGAAAGATAGTCTTCGTAGAAGGTTTCGTTGTAGTTGCTATTAACAAGGCGAAGTTTGTCTTCAGGGATTTGCAACAGCTGACCTAAACGGCGCATCGCATCATCAATCGACAGCTTAAAGTCTTCTTCTAAAGCCAGTATTTGCTGTACTGGGGTTTTCTTGTTTCCGTAAACAAAGAAAGAGGCATAGCGGCTGACACGCTTGTAGAGTACGTGCCATGTGATGCCAATCATCGCGCAGATTGGGATTGCGATTAGCCACTGATTATCGTCGGTCAGAGGGATGAATATCGCGCCGAACGGTATTACCAGTATCGCGCAGACTAACAACGCATTAAGGCTCATGTAAGCAAGATATTTCACGCTGTAGAAGCGAGAGGTTAAAAGCGCGTAGCCTACAAACAGCATTTCACTGATTGATAGTGCTGGTGGTAACCAAGTCAGTGAGAAGTCTCTCAAGAAGTACGTCATGCCGAGGTGGATGGTTGCAGTAGACAGCATGAATACCAAGATACCAGCGATCATATAGCTGGTTTTGGCGAGTACCAGTTTGCTGCTGTTGGCACGCATCGCTACCAGGTTGCAAAGGGTTAACACCACTAAGCTGATCATTCCGGTGAAGAAGTAAGGCGTATGCGGGCCGAACTCGATGACAAACAGACTTGGACCAAAAATGGTGACGTCTTCAACAGTTAAGTTCGGGCTAAGGTTGATAAAAAAGGAATAGACGCTAAAGCTGACGAAGATGGCTTGTTGCCATAGGTGTACCTTGCCATTACGTTGTTCAGCCGCAAGCTGGCACGAGAAGTAGTAGGCAAAAGCAAAGGCAAAGCATGAGGCTAGGTTGGCAAATTTAGCTGCGAATACCGCTGCTGAAGACCCGAGCTCTGGCAGTAAATCGGTATGGAAGTAGGCATTGCTGCTAATCCAAGCAACAATACAGACAGAATAGGCGATGTAGGGAACGTGGTGTGTCCCTGCAATGTTTTTCCCTTTCTGCTTGAGACAGTAGCAATAGTAGAGTAACCACATCACAACGACCGCAACGGTCGCGAGAAGCGTTATCGCTTTGGCATAAACAATCGCCTCTAAACCGAAATCAAACATGTTCATTCTTTTTTACTGAACTTGGTGTTTTTGTCGATCTCAGCTTTCGGCTGCTACGCACTGCCTGTTTGTAGCGACGAAAATCGGTGTCATTGAATTCGTTGACCATCCTTTCGAAATTCCAAAAACCACGATAGATGGTAGTGCCGTCTGCATTCAACTCGCAAAAACCAGAGTGGAAATAGGCTCTTGAGTCGATAGATTGATAAAACTGAAGCATGAAAGGTTGCTCGATAATGGTGAAGCCAACTTTATAGCCTACTTGATGTAGAACGCTCATCAGCTCTTTTTGAGCAAGGTAGAGGAAATAGAGTTTTTGTTGAGTATTACCACTGACGGTAAGTCGCAACACTTCACATATAGCCTGTGCATCGGACAATTGTAACTGGAATGTACTATCAAATTCTGGCAGAGAGTAACACTTTGACAGTGTCGATGGCGTGAAAAGCTGCAATTCTGAAAGTTGTTGGTAGCCATGCTCAGGTAAGCAGTATTGCCAGTGTTCATTACTGAACGGTGGCGCGTAGCTTAACCAGGTTTCATTCTTCGACCAATCTTGAATGAGTGCGGAAGAGACTAGTGTTGGGAAGGGCTCATCGACAGGGTGCTTGAGTAAGACAAAGTGTTTACCCGATTGCGAAAGGTGCAATAAAGGCAGCATCTCATACCATTTTTCACCCTTTATGAAGATCTCTAGATTACTTAAAGCAATCGCATCATTGATAGGCATGGCTTGTGGATGACATGGCGTCTGTACCATGAGTGGGTCAGCTTCGATATGTTCAATGATCGCACCATAATACGAACAATCTTGGATCGGCAGATCCATCGGTGAGATCGGGCTATCGCCAAGCGGAGATTTTTCCTTTATTGCGGCAATCTCAGATTCACACCAAAAGTCTAACCATGACATATAGCATTGGCTTGCAGCCTTCTCTAGCAAAACCAATTCAGGGGCCAAAGTGCTTGGGTATCGCTGAATGAGATCGCGATAGTCCATCAACTCAAATAACACAGATAGGCTTTTGTTTTGATGCTCCGGGAACAAAGACTCAAGGAGGTTTCGTCGATAGTCAGTAACGGTTTGGAAAAGAGTTGTGCGTTGTTGTGGCTGATAAGTATTGATTACGAGATCTATCAATATATGTTGCTTTATTTCGATAGACTCATCGCTAGCCAACAGCGAGTCTAAAGACGACAGTAATTTCATGGTGTGAACCTAGCCTAGGTTTATATAATTATTTTTATTCGATCTGCACTTATTTCCTGACACTTATATTATGTAAGCCTTGAACTAACGTTATTTTCGTTGTGTATAAATAACGTTGCTTGTGTCTATGAAATGAAAACAAGTTGCATAATCGAGCGCAAGTCTACTACTTGCGTATTTTCTTAACAACCGAACTTTTTCTAGTTTATGAAGTGCTAAATTAGTTTTTTCTCAATAACTTAGGAGCAATTCATACGCCTAGCCTAACATGTAGCTAGTGAGCATAAACCTTTGGTTTTATAAACTGATACTAAATATCTATTTTTTGAAGCAATCTCATAATTAATACGCAACTAAATTCACCTTCATAATTGTAGGGAATATAACGACGAGCCAAATATACAATTAACAAATATAATTATGCTTCATACTCGTTTATTTCCACGTCATCGCTTGGCGCTCGCTTGCTTACTTTCTAGTGCATCTACTTTCTCTTTTGCTCAAAGCCAATGTGAGGTGTCTGAACTTCAATTGTCACCTGATCTCGCTCATGCGGTTTCACTAGCCGACAACAGTTGTTATAGCTCTTGGTTCTCTGCATCAAAAAGTTCGTTATCCAATATCTACAGCGAAAACAGCCTGATCCAAATTAGTAATCTACTGAACTTAGAGATAGCCCGTTACCGAGGTGAATCTGAGCAAGCACGTAAACTTGAAAACTTAGGTGAATTTGTACGTGCAGCTTATTACGTTCGTTATAACGCGCGAGAAGAAGATTTTTCAGAGGCTTTGAGTGAGCGCTTTGCACACTCAACCAATGCATTTCTTGCTAATCCTAATTCGCTAAACCAAGGGCGAGAACAAGTCGGTGCGATGAAGAGCCTGACTTTAATGGTCGACAACGTGAAGCAGCTTTCACTCACTATGGATGCACAACTTGCGGCACTTAGCCACTTCAACCGTGAAACGGCGCAAGACACACAGTGGGTCGATGGGCTCAATAATCTATTTCGAGCGATGGCCGGCCATGCCGCTCGAGATGATTTCTACGATTACCTAGCAAACAACACTCAGCATATAGATACACTAGCGACGTTTGCTCGCGACAATCGCTGGGCTTTGGATACTGACGCAAGTTTTCTGGTTTATAACGCGGTGCGCGAGACTGGAAGGTTGCTAGCAAGCCCAGATAAAGCGACTAAAGATAAAGCGTTGCAGGTGATGCAAGATGTGATGGCGCAAAATCCATTGGGCAGTGAGCACGACAAACTGTGGCTAGCGGCCGTAGAAATGCTGGGATACTTTGCACCAGAGGGTTTGAACGGGCTCGATCTTGAACAGGCGAAACGCGACGTTGCTCGACGTATCTTACCTAACCGCTACGAGTGCCAAGGTCCTGCTATTCTTCGCTCTCAAAATTTAACCGAGTCACAAGCTGTAAAGGCATGTGATGTATTGGCGGTAAAAGAGGCAGACTTCCATCAAGTGGCCAATACTGGGCAGCAACCAGTGGCTGACGACAACAATCATAATGTTGAGATCGCGGTATTTGGTAGCAAAGGCAGTTATGTTGACTACTCTTCATTCCTGTTTGGCAATACGACAGATAACGGTGGTCAGTACTTAGAAGGCAATCCGGCCGACTTGGATAATGTAGCGCGTTTCGTGGCTTACCGTTACGACAATGGGGATGAGCTCTCCATTCTGAATTTTGAGCATGAATACACGCATTACCTAGATGCACGCTTCAATCTACATGGTTCATTTAATGATAACTTGGCTCATGGTTATGTAGTGTGGTGGTTAGAAGGCTTCGCTGAATACATGCACTACAAGCAAGGCTACGATGCTGCAATTCGCTTAATTGATAGTGGCAAGATGCGCCTATCGGATGTGTTTGCGACCACTTACTCTCATGATTCGAATCGTATTTACCGATGGGGGTATTTAGCGACTCGCTTTATGCTAGAAGAGCATCCTAATGAAGTGCAAAGCTTACTGGCGCTGTCTCGCTCTGGTCAGTTCGCTGATTGGGCAAAGCAGGTTAAGGTGCTTGGCCAGCAGTACGATGGTGAGTTTGAGCGTTGGTTAGATACGGTAACGATTGAAGATAAGCCAGAACCCGGAGAGCCAACTGAGCCGACAGAACCAAGCGAGCAAATCAAGGTTCTTGTCGCTAACCAAAGCGTGCTGTTAAGCGGTGAAGCGTACACTGAGCAGCTGTTCTACGTTGACGTGCCTGAGAACACGACCCATTTTGAGGTATCAATTGAAGGACAAACTCAGGGGGATGTAGATCTCTATATGAGTTACAACCGCGCTGCGCATTACTATGACTTTGAGTTCAGCCAGTATGGCAGTGGCAGCAATGAGATGGTGTTATTTGAGCCAGAGGCGACGGGATATATTAAGCCCGGTCGTTACTACATGAGTGTTACGGGACGAACTGAATTCAACGGCGTGAAGCTGCTTGCATCGTTGGAAACAGAGCAACCCGTTCCACCCTCTCCGGAGCAAGATGACCTAACACCTGTGGTATTAGAATCAAGTAAAGCTCATCTGTTTACGGTTCATCAACAACGTTACGCTGCCGTTTATGTTCCAGAGGGGGTACGAGAGGTTCGCGTATGGCTAACTGATCAAAACAGTGGTTCAACAGAACAAGGTAATGTTGACCTGTTTGCGAGCCGTGCATATTGGCCAACCGCTGGGCAGCATGACTATGCGTCGGATTATCGTGGCAGCAATGAGTATCTACAAATACCAGTGACTGAGGAAGGGTACTTACATTTCTTGTTAAGTGCAGAGCAGCAAGGTGATGATGTCGAGATGTTGGTCTATTTTCATTAAGGCACATATCTCGATTAGGTGAAATAACAAGCCGAGTATGGACACTCGGCTTTGTTTTCTGACAGTTTTCTGTGTTTATAGAGTCGTTACACCAGAATCTCTGATTAAGTGATGACATTGGCGGTTTAAGCTTGTAAGCATATGAAACACCGAGATAACGGTGTGGTCACTTGTTAAAACTGAATGATTTATTTAGTGAGGATTTATGAAGAAAGCACGATTAACATCACTACTTGGAGTAGCGACTTTAGTTGGCGTGGTTGCTCTGGCTGGATGCAGTCAGAATGGTGAAGTGATGACTCAATCACAAGAGAATAAGAATCCGATCTGTAGTACTAAAAACCTAACAGGTGGTTGGTCGAAAAGTGAAGTCACACCACAAGCAGAGCAAGCGTTAGACGCCGTGCTTAGTCAAATGAACACGTCTGCAAAGCTTAAACAGATTTTGAGTGTTCGAACTCAAGTTGTGGCTGGTTTGAACTACGCGATTGAGTTTGAAATGGATAATGGTGAAGTGTGGAATACGATCGTATACCGCTCTCTACAAGGCGATATCGAAATGGTTCAGGCCGCCCAGCAAGGCAGGTTGTGCCAATAGCCTCAATTAGATATCGAACATAATATCTCACACAAAAATGGCTCCCGACTGGGAGCCATTTTTATTCTGGTTAGTGCTTTATCTCGAGCTAGTAACGGTTTATTACGCCTCAGATAATTCAGGTTCTGATGCTTCGCTTTCGGATAACTCCACAACGCAAGCTCGGCTGATGTCTTCATCGATGTACGCCATGCCCAGTTTGTTCAGGTAATCCATGCGGTCTGCAGTACGAAGATCGATATCTGGGCCTGCAATGTCGTTCTCTTGGTAAACCTTAGCGAGGTGCGCCATGAACTGTTCACCAACACTCATCATCAGTAAGCTCATTGCGCCAACGTCTGGTCTTACTTTAGCGCGTTGCTTTTCAGATAAATTCACCTCTAATACGACAGGCTGCTCTTCACCTTCGAAACGAACGCTGCGCTCTCTCACTGTTTGTTGTGCCCAGTAGTACGCAAGCTCTTTGCTCTGAGTTAGGAAGACCGGCTCGACAGATTCTGTGTAGTTATTGCCGATGGTTGCCATGGTTTTTACGGCGGCTTGGTTGAGTGCTTTATCGCCCGAGCGTTTTAGCCCTTGGCCTTTAATGGAAGCGATTAATGCTGAAGAGGTTCCGTGATACCAAGTATCACCTGTTGCGAAACCGTTTTCTGATAGCAGTGTTTTTGCATCTTGTAGGTGTTTAGGTATTGAAGTCATAGGCGCTCTCAATCAAAAGAAATTTCAACAAACAGGAATCTCATAAAACATGAATACAGTTAGCTTAAACCGAAGTTGCTCACTTGGCCGTGGGTTAGGACACAAATCTGAGACTTTGAGATAAAGCCGGCAGTACAAGCTTTATCTCAAAGCCTTCCCCCGGATCTTACCGAAGTAAGAGAGAAGGGCGGGGGAGGCTTTAGTTTTAGTGACTAATCAAAAAAGTGCTAGCGATTAATCAAATTGGTTCGATGTATTGAGTTCACCGGCTGCTTTTAGTGCGTTTTCACCCGCGAAGTACTCTTTGTGGTCATCACCCATATCTGAACCAGACATGTTTTGGTGTTTAACACATGCGATACCTTGGCGGATCTCTTTACGTTGAACGTTAGCAACGTAGCCCAACATGCCTTGGTCACCGAAGTACTCTTTAGCAAGGTTGTCAGTAGACAGCGCTGCAGTGTGGTAAGTAGGCAGAGTAATCAAGTGGTGGAAGATACCCGCTTCACGAGAAGCATCTGCTTGGAACGTACGGATCTTGTCGTCAGCACGCTGAGATAGTTCAGATTCATCGTACTCAGCGCTCATTAGGTTAGCACGGTCGTATGCAGAAACGTCTTCACCAGCTTCAACCATCGCATCGTATGCTTGTTGACGGAAGTTTAGTGTCCAGTTGAACGATGGAGAGTTGTTGTATACCAGTTTTGCATTAGGGTGTACTTCACGAACGCCATCCATCATCTCTTTGATCTGACCGATATGAGGCTTCTCTGTTTCAATCCAAAGTAGGTCAGCACCCGCGTTGATTGCTTCAATACAGTCAAATACACAGCGGTCTTCACCAGTACCTTGACGGAATTGGTACAAGCCAGATGGTAGACGCTTAGGACGTACCAGCTTGCCTTCACGGTTGAAGCAAACGTCGCCTTGTTTCATGTCCGCTACATCGATCTCTTCAACATCTAGGTAAGAGTTGTAGATGTCACCTTGGTCGCCCGGCTCTTTCACTACTGCGATTTCTTTTGTTAGGCCAGCACCTTGTGAATCGGTACGAGCAACGATGATGCCGTTGTCGATGCCTAGCTCAAGGAAAGCGTAACGAAGTGCACGAAGTTTCGCGTGGAAATCAGCGTGAGGTACGGTTACTTTGCCGTCTTGGTGACCACATTGCTTCTCATCGGCAACTTGGTTCTCGATTTGTAGACAACAAGCACCAGCTTCAATCATTTGCTTAGCCATTAGGTAAGTCGCTTCTGCGTTACCGAAACCAGCATCGATATCCGCGATAATTGGCACTACGTGTGTTACGTGGTTGTCAATTTGGTCTTGGATGCGATCTTGTAGGTCAACATCACCCGCTTCACGAGCTGCGTCTAGTTCACGGAATAGACCGCCTAGTTCACGTGCATCTGCTTGGCGAAGGAAGGTGTATAGCTCTTCAACTAGCGCTGCAACTGATGTTTTCTCGTGCATTGATTGGTCTGGTAGTGGACCGAACTCTGAACGAAGTGCTGCAACCATCCAACCAGAAAGGTATAGGTAGCGGCGATCTGTTTTACCATCAAAGTGCTTCTTAATAGAAATCAGCTTTTGTTGGCCGATAAAACCGTGCCAGCAACCTAGAGACTGAGTGTATTGAGAGCTGTCTTTATCGTAAGCCTCCATATCCGCACGCATGATATCTGCCGTGTATTGTGCGATATCTAGACCTGTTTTGAATTTGTTTTGAGCTCTCATACGAGCAGCAGATTCAGCATCGATTGCATCCCATGGAGCACCTGCAGCGCTTTTTGCAACTTCTATCATTTCGATATCTTGTGTAATTTGCGACATAACTATTCCTTAGTTTCACGTGGGTATGGTTGCCAACTTGGCTTGGATTAAAACTTTGCTATGGACAAAGAATAATCACACATGTGATAATTTTGTTAATTTATAGTTATTATATTCGGTATTTTTTATATGAATATTGCTCGTATAGACCTTAATTTACTTGTGTATTTAGACATGTTGCTACGTGAAAGAAACGTTACGCGAGCAGCGAATCAGTTGGGGATTACTCAGCCTGCAATGAGTAATGGACTGCGCCGATTACGCGACCTACTTGAGGATCCGTTGCTGGTCAGAACAAGTGAAGGAATGGTGCCAACCGAGCGCGCGCAAAAGTTGCAACCTTTGATTCGCAACATCTTGGCGAATGTAGAAAAGACCTTGCAACCGACGACGGAATTTAACGCAGAAGACAGTGAGCGCGTATTTCGTATCATGGCGAGTGACTATGCTGAATCCACCATTATCCAGCCGTTATTAAAAAGGTTGAGTGAGATAGCGCCGAAAATACGCCTAGATATTATGACGCCAAGTGACGTGAGTTATCAGGATGTAGAGCAGGGTACCGTTGATATCATCATTAACCGCTTCGACGATATTCCTCAGTCTTTTCACCAGATGAGCCTTTGGCACGACGGCTTCTCTTGCTTATTTAGCTGCGACAATCCGATAGCTGACAATTTCGATATTCTTTCTTACTTAAAAGCGCAACACATTTGGGTGAGCAAAACCGGTATGGGTACGGGGGTCGGGATTAACCCAAGTGAAGCGCAGAAACTAGGTTGGATCGATGAAGCGCTAATGCGTATAGGCAAAACCCGAAACATTACTGTGTTTACTCGACACTACCTGTCAGCGATTCTATTCGCTCAACAAAAAAACCTGATCCTTACCATCCCAACCAAAGCAGCACAGCTGCAACGCAACAACCCTAAGTTATTGATCAAACCCGCTCCTTTCGCCATCGAACCTTTTGAAGTGAAGATGGCGTGGAGCCCGTTGTTACAAACCAATCCAGACCACCAGTGGATGCGTCGCTTGATCAAAAGTGTCGCCAATGAAATAGAAAGTGGTGTGACGGAATAGCCCTATTTTTAGGGTATTTCTTTTGTGAATGTCCATTATAAGTGGCATAAATTAGCTAAATTTTCGTCAGTTACGTAAATTTAAGTGAGTAGTCAGTGATTAACTTGAGAGAGATTTTATGAGCAGTCGTATTCAACAGGGAAGCTTGAACATAGATAGCACCCTCTACCAACTAGTTAATGAACAGATCATCCCTGGCACGGGTATTCTTGCAGAAGACTTCTGGCAGTCATTTGCAACCATACTCAAAGATCTGGCACCAAAGAATCGTGCATTGCTTATCAAGCGTGAAGATCTCCAACATCAAATCGATGTGTGGCACCAAGAGCGTGCTGGTCAAACACTGGATGCTGCAGAATATAAACAGTTCCTACAGCAGATCGGCTACCTAGTACCTGAAGGCGATGACTTCCAAGTAACGACTGCCAATGTTGAGCCTGAAATCGCAACGCAAGCTGGGCCGCAGCTTGTGGTGCCAATCACGAACGCGCGATTTGCACTTAACGCAGCAAACGCGCGCTGGGGCAGTCTATATGATGCGCTCTACGGCACAGACGTGATCAGCGAGAGTGATGGCGCAGAGAAAGGCGGTAGCTTTAACCCGGTACGTGGTGCCAAAGTGGTGAGTTATGCTCGTGGTTTCCTTGATGATGCCGCACCGCTCAATGGCGTTTCTCATAAAGACGTGACCAAATACAGCATCAGCAATGTGAGCATCGGCAACACGCTTACGGCGACTCTCGATAACGGCGAAGAAGTCACGCTAATCGACCGCAATCAATTTATTGGTTATCAAGGTGACGCTAGTGCGCCGTCTTGTATCCTGCTTAAACACAATAACCTTCATATCGAAATTCAAATCGATCCTAGTGCGCCAATCGGCAGCGTGGATGCAGCCGGTATTAAAGATGTGCTTGTGGAATCAGCACTGACTACCATTATGGATTGCGAAGACTCAGTAGCCGCCGTAGATGGTGAAGATAAGGCATTGGCTTACCGCAATTGGTTAGGCTTGATGAAAGGTGACCTACAAGAGTCGCTAGAAAAAAATGGCAAAACTATTGTTCGTAGCCTGAATCCAGATCGCCAATACACCAGCGTAACGGGTGGTGAGATCTCGCTTAAAGGTCGAAGCATGTTGTTTGTTCGTAATGTTGGTCATTTAATGACGAACCCTGCGATCATTGATGATGAAGGAAATGAAGTCCCTGAAGGCATCATGGATGGCATGATTACTTCACTGATCGCTATGCACGATTTGAAAGGTAACAGTGCTTACCAAAACTCGACCGCTAACAGCATCAATATCGTAAAACCTAAGATGCACGGCCCTGAAGAAGTGGCATTTACCAATGAGCTTTTTGGTCGCATTGAAGATGCATTAGGTCTTGATCGCTTTACTATTAAAGTCGGCATTATGGATGAAGAGCGCCGCACCTCTGTGAACTTAAAAGAGTGTATTCGCGCCGCTAAAGATCGTGTTGTGTTCATCAACACAGGTTTCTTGGACCGAACGGGTGACGAGATTCATACGAGTATGGAAGCGGGTCCATTTGCTCCTAAAGCACAACTTAAAACCATGACATGGATTGGCGCTTACGAAGATCAAAACGTTGATCTGGGCTTAGCTTGTGGCCTGCAAGGTAAAGCCCAAATTGGTAAGGGTATGTGGCCAGAACCAGACAACATGGCAAAGATGATGGATGCCAAAATTGGTCACCCACAAGCGGGTGCTAATACCGCTTGGGTTCCTTCGCCAACCGCTGCTACTTTGCACGCATTGCACTACCACAAGGTTAGTGTGCCGAGTCGCCAAAAAGAGCTGCGCGAGCGTGTGAGAGCAAACGTTGACGATATCCTTACTATTCCTCTACTGGGTAATCAAAAGCTGACTGCACAAGATATTCAAAATGAATTGGATAACAACACGCAAGGCATTTTAGGTTACGTAGTGCGTTGGATTGACCAAGGTGTTGGTTGTTCGAAAGTTCCTGATATTAATAACGTAGGACTCATGGAAGACCGTGCCACACTGCGTATTTCGAGCCAGCACATTGCAAACTGGTTACGCCATGGCATTTGCGATGAAGCCCAAGTTATGAAAACGATGAAGCGCATGGCTGCTGTTGTTGATGAGCAAAACGCTGGGGATCCAAGCTACCAGAATATGGCGCCTAACTTTGAAAACAGCATTGCGTTTTCTGCAGCGTGTCAGTTGGTGTTTGAAGGCTGTGCTCAGCCAAGCGGTTATACCGAGCCAGTACTCCACGCTATGCGCTTGAAGCTGAAATCACTTAAGTAGCAAAACAACCGGATAATAAGAAAGAAAAGAATAACAACGATAAAAGTAACCCCCTTTAACCGAGCCCAAGGTGCCGCGCAATATAGCGCGGCTTTTTTTTGTTTTCGTTTCAGAGGGGTTGAGGAGCGAGGAGAAAAGCCTAGTTCCACCGAAGCCTTAATTTCCACCGAAGCATAGATACTTAATATCCATGTACTCATCGATGCCTTCTTTTGCCCCTTCACGACCAGTGCCCGACTGTTTCACCCCACCAAACGGTGCTACTTCAGTAGAGATCAAGCCGTCATTGATGCCAACCATACCGTATTCAAGCGCTTCTGCGACCTTCCATACACGGTGAATATTCTGGCTGTAGAAGTAAGACGCTAAACCATAAATGGTATCGTTCGCCATCTCGATGAGTTCTTCATCGCTGTCGAACTTGATAACTGGAGCGACAGGACCAAAGATCTCTTGTTGAATTATGTCCATGTCATGTTTCACGTCTTTAAGAATGACGGGTTGAATAAACTGGCCATCGAGTAATTGAGTTGGTGTCACTGGCTGTGCACCTTGCTCAATCGCTCGGTCAATTAAGCTTTGGATATTTTGCTTCGCTCTTTCACTGATGACTGGGCCAATATTGACGCCTTCATCTAAGCCATTTCCGACCTTAAGCTGTTGTACTGCTTGGTCGAACTTAGCCACAAATTCATCGTGTACCTTGCTGTGGATATAGAATCTGTTAGCACAAACACAGGTTTGCCCTGCATTTCGGAACTTAGATGCCATTGCACCTTGTACGGCAGCATCGATGTCTGCGTCATCAAACACAATAAAGGGTGCGTTGCCGCCAAGCTCCATTGAAGTACGTTTGATGCCTTTGGCGGCTTGCGCCATCAAGATGCTGCCAACACGGGTAGAGCCGGTAAATGAGATCTTTTTGATTAATGGATGAGAGGTAAACAGTTCGCCGATTTGTTCCGGACTAGTACCTAAAACCACTTGAATAAGGTCTTCAGGGATTCCAGCTTGGTAAGCCAGTTTAACGACCGCAAACGCAGAAAGTGGTGTCTCGTCAGAAGGTTTCACAATAAAACTACAGCCAGCCGCCAATGCAGGCGCTGCTTTACGCGTGATCATCGCCACGGGAAAGTTCCATGGCGTGATGGCACAGGCTAACCCAATCGGTTGTTTGATGGTGACTAGGCGTTTATCTGCCGCAGTACTTGGGATCGAATCGCCGTAGGTGCGCTTGGCTTCTTCGGCGAACCACTCAATAAAGCTTGCTCCGTAAACCACTTCGCCAGTGGCTTCTGCCAACGGTTTACCTTGTTCCATGGTCATCAAGCGAGCAAGATCATCTTTGTTTTCAAGGATCAACTTATACCAATTATTCAGTAGCGCAGCGCGAGTTTTGGCTGGAACTTTTGCCCACTCTTTCTGTGCGATATTTGCACGCTTGATAGCGTTATCTAGCTCCACCTCGGTAGAGATTGGCGCATAGCCAATGAGCTCACCGGTTGCTGGATTGGTGACCGTAACCGCGCTATCTGCTTCTGTCACCATAAAAGAGAGTAATTGCTTGTTGTTGATTTTGAGCATTGTGGTTCCTTATTGATGATTACTTAACACATGTTGACCTAGTGAGTGAACTTACCGCTGTCGATGAGCCAGATAGCCTCTAACTCTTTATTGCTGGCCCCAGTTGTCCGCTTCGATTTTCGCTAATGCTTTCGCCGCTTTTTGCAGTGCAGGCAAAAACTTAATCGCTTCATCTGGCTTCACTCGAATCACAGGTGCTTGAATTGCTAAACCAAGGTTGGATTGACCGGTTGGTGATGGGATGAGTACCGCAATACACACCAAACCTGGAAGAAACTCTTCATCGTCAATCGCATAGCCTTGGATCTTCGCTTCTTCGATATCTTGTTCCAGAACGGAGTAGTCGGTAATGGTTTTTACTGTGTACTGCGTCAGAGGTACATTCTCGATCAGACGTCTGCGCTGCGATTTCGACATGTGAGCCAAAAACAGTTTGCCGGTAGCCGAGCAATGCACGGGAACGCGGGAGCCTGGCTGAAGGTGGAAACGAAGTGGGGCTTCCGTTTCTGCACGGTCAAGGTAGATGATCTCGCCACTCGATAGCGCTGTCAGGTTGCAGCTCTCGCCAACTTCTGCACGTAGGTTTTCAAGAATCGTGCGTCTTGCACTGTGCATAGTGCTATTGAAGAGTAGGTTTTCGGCCAGTTTTCTGAGTCGAGTCCCCGAGCTGTAGTGCTTGTCGTCACCATCTCTTTGAATGATGCCTGCTGATTCCAGTTGTTGCAGCATACGGTGTAACGTCGGTTTAGGGAGCCCGGTTTCTTCGACTAATCCTTGAAGAGAAATGAATTCGTCTTTCTGTGCGATTACCTCTAATAGAGCAAAAAGTCGAAGAGTTGGCGTATCTCCTTGAACTTGTGGTGTTTCTGTTTGCATACAGTGATTCATCCTTGCGATATGTCTATGTGTAAGAGTGTACATAGCAAATCAATTTCCTTCAATTATCTGAATAATATTTGACCTTTTTTATTATTTCAATAATATAAACTTAAATTATGGAACAATTAATCTCAATAAATGGAATTTTATCATGAAGGCAATTGAACGGATTATTGATAAGGCGCACTTAGATCGTAAGCGTGTGGTGTTGAGCGAAGCGGAAGATCCTCGGATACTCGCCGCAGCACGATTAGCGGTTGATAAGCAGCTCGCCCATATCACGCTAGTGGGGGATGAGAAGGCGATCATTGAAGCCGCGCAGTTGCATCATATTAATCTTGCTGGCATTCACATTGTTTCGCCTCAAACGTCAGCTTTGAAAGCCGTGTTAGCTGAGCGTCTATATGAGTTAAGAAAAGCTAAAGGTGTGACGTATGAAGATGCTTTGGAGAAGGTTAAAGATCCACTTATTTTTGCCAACTTGATGGTAAGGGAAGGGCTGGTTGACGGCACAGTAAATGGTGCGGTGTATACCACTTCTGATGTAGTACGAGCCGCGCTGCAGATCATCGGCCCTGCTCCCGATAGCGAGTTGGTGTCGAGTTTCTTTCTCATGATGTTGTGTGAGCCTTTCCATAACCTAAAAGGTGGTCTGATTTTCAGTGACTGTGGTTTGGTGATTAACCCCAATGAAACTGAGCTGGCATCAATCGCGGTTGCCGCTTCTCAAAGTGCTCAGGCGTTGCTAATGGAAGAGCCCAAATTGGCGATGCTTTCATTCTCTACCAACGGTAGCGCGAAACATGAGTCGGTCGATAAGGTGCGTAGTGCTGCGCAGATAGTGAAACAGCGTTGCCCTGGTATTGCGGTTGACCAAGATGTTCAGCTTGATGCAGCGATTGTTACCGAAATCGCGGCCAAAAAGTTGCCTGATTCCGAAGTGAAAGGTCAGTCGAATGTATTGATCTTCCCGAACCTTGAAGCGGGCAATATAGGTTACAAGTTGGCAGAAAGGTTAGGTGGTGCGGTGGCTATTGGTCCTTTGCTCCAAGGGTTGAATCAACCGGCTAATGATCTGTCGAGAGGCTGTAGCGCGGAAGACATTTTTAACGTGATTGCGGTGACAGCAGTTCAAGCGCAGCAAGGTAAAGCAGCAAACTCAACTTTTGATACCGAAGCTAATGTTGAAGAGAAAGAAGAATCAGAATTTGAGTTTAGGTATTAAGCCTTAATTAGCCAAAGCTGAATACCTAGAGCTCGCCCTTCCACTAAATAACAAGTATCGAATTAGGATTGCTAATGGAGTTACCGGTTTTACTCGCTATTTTGGCCACCATTGCGCTAGGCACCTATTTTCAAACTGTCACGGGCTTTGGGTTAGGCATCATTGTGATTGGTTTGACGGTCAGTCTTAATCTGGTTTCCATTAATGTTATTGCCGCCGTAGTTAGCATTGTCACCTTGTTCAATTGCTTGGTTGCTTTAATGGGCAAGCCGTTGCTTGGTGAGCTAAAAATCCTTGTGGTGTTAGTGCTCGGTATTATCCCTGGGGTTTCGCTGGGGGTGTTCTTATTGGGCGAATTGAGCGAATCTGCAACGCATATCCTACGAGCTTTGTTGGGTGCTATGGTGTTATTCGCTGGTCTGAGTTTTATGTTCAAACCTAAAACCAGAACAGAGCGCTCAGCAACCCTATCATTTTTTGTGTCAGGTTTTAGTTCTGGTCTAGCGGGTGGGCTGTTTGGTATGGCGGGTCCACCGATTGTTTATCATCTTTATAGGCAACCTTTTACGCTCGATCTAGTACGAAGCACACTACTGATGGTGTTCGCTTGCACGTCGATGTCTCGTACCGTGAATGTTTACGCTGCAGGCGATATGGAAGCGAGCATATTGTGGCTATCTGCGATTGCTATTCCTTTGGTGGCGCTTGTCACCATGTTTGCGCGGCGCTTTCCGCCTCCCTTGTCTAATGATCAATTGAGGAAGTTGGTGTTTGGTGTATTGATGTTGATTGGTGGATATTTGATGGCCGTGTCGGCATGGTCACTGTTGGGCTCTCCGTAAAATCCGCTCTATCAGTGAGGCTAGCGACTCGCTAGCCAAATCTTCACCGTTTAAACACGCTTTAGCATCTCAAAGATCCCTCTACATAGTCCAAACAAGCAGCTCTCTTGCGCATCCAACGTGATGTTGCTGCGATAGTAGGGGCTTAAATCTACCCCCATACCGATGCCATGGATCTCAATATTATTCTTGGTCGTCTCGCGATCAATCACCTGTTTGAGGTGGTTATCTAAATAGAATTGATCATTGGCTGTGCTGGTCGCGGTATCCATTGGGCACCCATCTGAAAACACAAACAAGATCTTTCGTTGTGCGCTGTGCTGCTGCAATCGCTGGCTAGCAAACTGAACCGCTTCTCCATCAATTCCTTCTTTGAAGATGTCTGCTTTACGAAGGCTGGCAATACCGAGTCGAGCACGCCTCCAATGCGTATCAAAATCTTTAAATACGATATGTCTAACCTCGTTTAAACGCCCAGGATGCTTCGGTTGGCCTTGTTTAAGCCATTGACGATAGACCTTGCCACCGTTCCAGTTATTGGTGGTGAAGCCGATAATCTCAAAGGGGATATTGGCGAGTCCAACGGATTTGAGAATCGTATCCATCAGTAGGCTGAGTTTATGACTGTGTTTTTGCATCGACCCTGAACAGTCCATCAAAAACGTGATGGCACATTGGTGGGACGGGCCAATTTCAGGTTGATAAAAAACCGTACGGTCTAAAGGCGAAGTGATTAGCTTAGTGATGGCAGTGGCGTTAACGATGCCTTCTTCTAGGTGTTCTTGGCGTCGAATTCGTTGTGGTGTGGCGACAAAACCAGACAGCATGGCAGCTAAGCGACGGGTATTCACTTGTCTCGCCATCAAGTCATCAGTGAGTTTTTGCCTCAGTTCGAATAACAGGGCACGCCTAACAAGCTTATCTGCGGTGATCACTTGATCGAACTCTGAATTAAAGATCTGGTAATTGGCACCGGAAAGCTCGAATACCTTACTACTGCCAGTGATGTCCGCATCAACCTCTTCATCTTCAATGTCACCATCAACGATTAAAGCAAGTTGCGCGAGGATTTTAATGTCTTCTTCGACCGTTGGTGTGCTTGAGCTTTCACCCTCTTGTTCTTGGTTGATAAGCGCTTGCGCCAGAGATGCGAGCTCGTTGGTATAGTGAGCAAAACGCTGTTGATCGGCTCGATGTTCTTTTAATTGTTTTAGACAGCTACCAAATATAGGCACGATGCCTGCTCGAGTAGATTCAATGGTTTCAGCGATCGGCTCCGAGATAGGAACACCCGTTAAGCGAGTATGGATGACCTGCATTAATGTGAACAACAAAATACCAATGCGGGATTCAGTAAAGCCATTTTGATGATATTGATCGCTCCAATACGTAAAGTTGAACTGGATGCTTTTAGTGACGCCTTTTAGGTAAGCGGGAACTTGTGACTCGATTCGCACCTGTTCGCAAAAATCGAAAAGTAAACGTTCGACTTCGCTTTTTGGGCGCAACGAATAGTGAAGCTCAGCATCAGAAAACAGCAGCCTCAATGCAGAGGAGTCAATTTTACCATTCATCGATAATTTACTGTTGATGAGCTCATGGCGTGACACAAAGGTAAGATCGTTGGTGTGTGCCGATAAGTGATAACAAGGACGACTACCGTTGTAGAGGCGCTCTCCTCGGTAATTCAGGCTCAACTCACCGCTGATTGCTCTGGCAACTGACACGCCAATATCGAGGATCTTTTTCTGTTGGGAGGAAATATTAGCCATCGATTAGGACTCCGATTGAGCATAGCTCTGAGTATGATCCTCTAGAGCCTCACCAAAGCAGCGGAAGTAATATTCGCGAACCAGCTCCTTCTCTTCTTCTTCACAACGGTTGAGGAACGACAGCCTAAATGCAGTGGCTACATTGTTGAATATTCGAATATTCTCAGCCCATGTGATTACTGTTCTTGGCGACATAACCGTTGATAAATCGCCGGCTCTAAATCCATTTCGCGTTAAACCGGCGGTGGCGATCATTTTTTCTACTAACTGCTGACCGCTCTCATTGTTTAGTTCAGGGCGCTTTGATAGAACGATCTTAGTTTCATGTTGTGGGTCTAAATAGTTAAGTGTCGCGATGATGTTCCATCGGTCAAGTTGGCTATGGTTAAGCACTTGAGTGCCAGAGTACAAACCGGAAAAGTTGCCTAAACCGAGTGTATTGCAGGTCGCAAACAGGCGGAAAGAAGGGTGGGGAGTGATCACTCGGTTTTGCTCGAGAGAAGTATATTTGCCGTCTTGCTCTAACAGTTGCTGAATCACAAACATCACATCAGGTCGGCCCGCATCGTATTCGTCCAACACTAATGCGATGGGTTGTTGAATACTTTGTGGAAGAATGCCTTCCTTAAACTCCGTTACCTGCATGCCATCTTTAATGACGATGCTATCTTTGCCAATGAAATCCAATCGGCTTAAGTGTCCATCTAGGTTGATCCTCAAGCATGGCCAATTTAATCGCGCAGCCACTTGCTCTATATGAGAAGACTTGCCGGTTCCGTGTGTGCCTTGTATTAAAGTGCGACGGTTAGATGTGAAGCCCGCTAATATTGCGAGCGTGACTTCAGGATCAAAACAGTAATTAGGATCGATCTTCGGTACATACTCTCCCGCCTTCTCAAAGGCCAACACCGTTAAGTCGCTATCGATGCCGAAATGCTCTCTTACACTTACCTGTTGCGTTGGTCGCAATTCCTCATTGTTCATTCTTTATTCCCCATTCTCGCTTCCATGACTGCTGTGATTTTTGAACTGCTATCGATTATTAACCTCTCTCTTGGAGTTAACGGCACTTTTTGTACGAAAAACTACCAATAATGTGATCCAGTTTTATTAATTAGAATGAATTGTTCCAATTTAACGTAAAAAGTTGACGCGCAAAAAATCTACTACTAAGGTGAATTTGAATTCGAAAAAGAGACAATTCATTCCGAAAAATGAAATTTAGGTTAACTCAAGGAGAATGGAAGAATGAGTGAGCAAGAAAAACGTACGGTTGTTTCCGGCACAGTAACAATGACACCATCAGAAGCGTTCGTTGAAACTATGGTCGCCAATGATGTCACCGATATGTTCGGCATCATGGGTTCGGCATTTATGGATGCAATGGATATCTTTGCTCCTGCTGGCATTCGATTGGTCCCAGTGGTACACGAGCAAGGTGCTGCTCACATGGCAGATGGTTACTCTCGAGTCTCTGGTCGCCACGGTGTCGTTATCGGCCAGAATGGTCCGGGTATCAGTAACTGTGTAACAGCAATTGCAGCAGCGTATTGGGCACACAGCCCTGTTGTTATTGTGACGCCAGAGACCGGCACTAAAACAATGGGCTTAGGTGGTTTCCAAGAGTGTAACCAACTTCCAATGTTCCAAGAGTTTACTAAGTATCAAGGGCATGTAACCCACCCTGATCGTATGGCGGAGTACACGGGTCGATGCTTTGACCGTGCAATGAGCGAGATGGGGCCTACTCAACTTAACATTCCACGTGACTACTTCTATGGTGAGACTCAAACCGAGATCCCTCAACCGGCACGCTTAGACCGTGGCCCAGGTGGTGAAAAATCTCTGAATGAAGCGGCAGACCTGATTGCTGAAGCTAAATTCCCAGTCATCATTTCTGGTGGCGGTGTGGTAATGGCTGACGCGGTTCAAGAGTGTGCAGCACTGGCTGAAAGACTAGGCGCGCCAGTAGTAAACAGCTACCTACACAATGATTCGTTCCCAGCAAGTCACCCATTATGGTGTGGTCCACTAGGTTACCAAGGTTCAAAAGCTGCAATGAAATTGATGGCTCAAGCGGATGTGGTTATTGCTCTTGGTACACGTCTTGGTCCATTCGGCACATTGCCTCAGCACGGTATGGATTACTGGCCGAAGAACGCAAAAATCATTCAGATTGATGCGGACAACAAGATGCTTGGCTTGGTTAAGAAGATCTCTGTGGGTATTTGTGGTGATGCGAAAGCGGCTGCCGTGGCATTAACCGAGAGATTGGAAGGTCGTGCACTGCTGTGTGATGACAACAAAGGTGCTCGCCAAGACACCGTCGCAACAGAAAAAGCGCTGTGGGAAAAAGAGCTGGATGAGTGGACGCACGAGCGTGACTCGTTCAGCTTGGACATGATCGAAGAAAACTCGCATGAGACGCCGTTCTCTGGTGGTGAATATCTTCACCCACGTCAAGTACTTCGTGAACTAGAAAAAGCGATGCCAGAAGACGTAATGGTCTCAACGGATATCGGTAACATCAACTCGGTTGCAAACAGCTACTTACGTTTTGAAAAACCACGTAGCTTCTTTGCGGCAATGAGTTTCGGTAACTGTGGCTACGCGTTCCCGACCATCATTGGTGCGAAAGCAGCAGCACCTCATCGTCCAGCTATCTCTTACGCAGGCGACGGCGCGTGGGGCATGAGCCTGATGGAGACCATGACGTGTGTTCGTCACAACATTCCTGTGACTGCGGTGGTATTCCACAACCGTCAATGGGGCGCAGAGAAGAAGAACCAAGTCGACTTCTACAACCGACGTTTTGTCGCTGGTGAACTAGACAACCAAAGCTTTGCAGAGATCGCTCGAGCAATGGGTGCTGAAGGTATCACGGTTGATAAGCTAGAAGATGTTGGTCCAACTCTACAAAAAGCCATCGACATGCAAATGAATGAAGGCAAAACAACCATCATTGAGATCATGTGTACTCAAGAACTGGGCGACCCGTTCCGTCGAGACGCATTGTCTAAACCGGTTCGTTTCCTAGATAAATACAAAGACTACGTATAACCAATAGGACGTTTGTCCGGCACTGTATTATCGAAAATGTTAGGGAGAAGTCTATCGAGATCGGAGTCGGACAAACAAATTAAGTGATGGTTTTTGATATTAAATTGAACGTGAAAGAAAACTCTTTTTTCATTAAGTAATATTTTTCACGTTCAATGCTCTGAATATTAGAGCACTAACCAAATCACTATTACTCCATATTACATTGTATCGATATCGAGGTTTTATCAGTAATTATTATTAACCGAATATTAAAATAGTAATTATTGATGAGTCACTGGATTTATTCGACTTTAGTATGAGTATTCGAAGAGTCGTTAACCTTTATTTTTTAGCTAAGAATAATTATTTATATGGTTGAGTGGTAGAAAATAGACATGAACAATAAACGGTATATAAGCGCACTCAAAGAACTGTATCAAATAATTGATTCATATATTAAAGAGTGCAACGAACCTTGTGGGTTGATTTATAACGTTTGTGATTACGAAAACAATAACTTGATGCCGAGCTTGGGCCGTTCTAACCGTAAGAACTTACGAAGAGTCGAACAAGATCTGCTTTCAACCGTTCGTGTCTATGGTGGGCATTCATTGAACTCTCACGACATAAATGATTGGTTGCTGATGTGCTTAGCAAAGAAGCAGGGATTTCCTACACGTTTACTTGAATGGAGCGATAACCTGGTTAATGCGCTGTGGGCTTTGTGTCATAGCCAGAGTAAAGACTGCATTAATATTACTAAAGTTATTGATTTTGAAAGGGTTAGTGATTTCTTCACGTCATGTGGTGTTGAGAAAACTCAGATATTTCATGTTGTTGATTGTGATCAGCAAGAACAACGGAAGGACAAATGGTATTCCATTCATCCGTTTAAGGAAGGTTGCAATGATGCCATTCAACCTTTGTACGACGAGCAAGGGTATTCAAACGATCTAGTATCCGTTCATGTTCTGCCGTCAGCCAAAGTAAATCTGATAAAGGAGTTAATATCCATGAATGTGTTAAATGAACCTACAGAGTATAACGAAGAGACACTGGTTGATTTGAAAAATGAATCACACGTCGATGGAAATAAGGTTATGGGTAAAGATGGAAGCAACATCGAATTACAAGTTAATACTCATAATCGAACTTTGGAACAATATGGTCGAAAGTACCATCAAGATTTTGACTTCGACTAACGACTAATATCTTTATCGAAAATTAAGACTTCGCTCATGTCTTATTTTAATTATTTAAATAGAGTGAAGTCTTGTTTAAATAAACTTAGAACACTAATTAAATTTATAAAAATACGAAATCTGTGAGCTTGAAGATTGTATATAACACAACTCGAAGTTAGAGTTATGCGGCTTGTTATCAGGTTGTTAAATCTTTCAAGTTTCTAGTTTAAAAACTCTAATAAAAAAGTGGCGCAAAGCTACTGAAATTTAAATCAATAACGTAAACATAAAGGATTCTGGAATATGAATATGCAAACCAATGCAGCGACATTCGTGCTGGAAAACCAAGTCGACACCGCTTTTTTACAGTCATTCAGTGATGCTTGGAATAACCATGATATCGAAGCATTAATGTCGTTCATGACTGAAGATTGTGTATTCCATACTGTGGCTGGTGAAGGCTTAGTTGGAAATACCATTGAAGGGTACGAAGCGGTTCGAAAGAGCTTTGAATTGGTTTGGCAGAACTTCCCAGACGCCGCTTGGAGCGATCCTGTCCACTTTGTGTGTGGTGATCGCGCTGTGAGTGAATCAACATTCTCTGCGACTAACCCGGATGGCAGCATTATTGAAGCTCGTATGGTTGATGTATTTACTCTGAAAGACGGAAAAATTAGCGTTAAAAATGCCTTCCGTAAAACACGACCTCTTTTGACTCCCAAGAACTAGACACGAAATCGCAACCCGTTCACGTGTTATGACTAGGAGAGTCGAATTATGAGTTTAGTAATGGAACAACCGGCTGCCGATGTGCAGCCAAAGGTGAAAAGCACCCAAGCACAAGAAAGTACTCAAGCAAAAGATAGATACGATCCAAAGTACGATCCACTTAAGGATAAAACGCCAGGTCATGGTAAAGAATACGCCCCAACGTATTGGGTAGATACTGCAGGTGCTCCACCTGAAGATGATGGCCCAATCACATCGGACATGGATGTCGATGTGGCGATTATCGGTTCCGGCTTTACTGGCCTGAGTACCGCGATACATCTTGCAGAAATGTATGGCATAAAAGCGACAGTGATTGAAGCTAACCGTTCAAGCTGGGGATGCAGTACTCGAAATGGTGGTCAAGCGCAGTGTGCCTCTGGGCGTTTGAAGCGTTCTCAATGGATTGAACGCTGGGGCCTAGAAACGGCGCTAAAAATGCACCGCGAGTGTGTTGATGGCATGGAAACCTTCAAGTCTTTGATCAAAGACATCGATTGTGACCCACAACCGGGTGGTCACTTATATGTTGCTCACCGCTCAAAAGTGATGGCAACACTTGAGAAAGAAGCCAAGTTGCTGCGCGACACATTTGACTACGATGCGCAGATCTTAGATGCAGAAACCGTAAAGCGTGATTACGTTGGAGACCAAGAAGCAGCAGGCGCGATGCATGAGCCAGAAGGGATTGGCATTCATGCAGGGAAGTTGGCGTTTGGTTATCTAAGAAAGGCTCGAGCACTCGGCGTTAAAGTTCATCCATCGAGTCCAGTGATGGGCTGGGAGACTCGTGGCGGTGTGCATTACCTGAAGACGCCTGGTGGTGTTGTTAAAGCGCGTTCTGTCGGTGTTTGTACGGGTGGGTATACCAGTCAAGGCTTGCATTCAGAGCTTAAAAATCGCCTGTTGCCAGTACTGTCTAACTCAATGGTCACACGTCCGCTGACTCAAGACGAAATCGCCGCGTGTAACTTCAAAACCAATCAAGTGATTACTGATACTCGAATTCTGCGCCACTACTACCGTTTGTTACCGGATAACCGAGTACAGATTGGTACACGCAGTGCTATCAGCGGCAAGAATGCACCTGAAAAGAAATATGAAGACATGCTAAGAGCGGATCTTACTCGAAAGTTCCCGTCTCTCGACCAGATCAAAATTGATTATTCATGGTGGGGCTGGGTGGATGTTAGTCACGACATGATGCCGAGGATTTATCAACCGAATCCAAAACAATCCATCTTCTACGCCCTTGGATATGGCGGTAATGGCGTGATGTATTCCGCTCAAGCGGGTAAACGCCTTGCTCAGTGGATTGCAGGTGAAGGTCACACGCTCGACCTACCAATATTTGAATCAAAACTTCCGTTCCCCAACGTGAGGGAAGTGGTGGAATCAGAGATGTTTGCGCCGTTTCGAAGAATGGGGCAGCGGTTCCTTTATCAGTGGTATTCGTTAAAGGATGAAAGGCTGTAACTACCCGAACATTGTTTCCAAAATAGGGAAATAGAACTACGACCAGGAAAGTTGTACCAGGTCACCTTGTGAGCAAAGTACAGGCAGGAAGTCTGTATGAAAGGAAAGGTTAAGACTATGAAATTTATTAAAAATAAAATTATTGCTGGTGTCACTATTGTAGCAACAGCGGTGCTATCTCATACCGCGGCAGCAGCGAATTTTAAAATGGCCATCGGCGATGCTGCTGGTGGTACGCAGTGGGAATTAGCGACCTCATTCTCTGAACTCATGGAGCAAAAAACAGACGGTAAAGTAAAAATCGATCTGTTCCCTAACGGTCAGTTAGGCAACGAGCAAGACACAGTCAACGATGCGGCAATCGGGCTTCTCGACTTCTCTGTACTGGCGATCAACAACGTAACGCCTTTCTCTCCAACCGTTGGTCTATTGACCATGCCTTACGTAATTCAGAGTGCAGAAGAAGCTGTGCTACTGACTCAAGGTCAAGTCGGTCAAGACTTAGGTGATAACACGATTCGTGATGCTGGTGTTCGTATTGTAGGCTGGGCGTATTCAGGCTTTAGGGTTCTGACTAACTCGAAAAAGCCTGTTGCTTCGCCAGAAGATCTTAAAGGGCTCGTGATTCGTGTTCCTCGTAACGAAATCATGATCGCTTCTTACCAAGCATGGGGCGTAAACCCAACGCCAATGGCATGGTCTGAAACCTTTACCGGTCTTCAACAGGGCGTGGTAGATGGTCAAGATAACCCTTACATCACAGTGCATGCGATGAAGTTCAATGAAGTACAAAAGTACGTGACCAACATTCGCTACATTTTCTCTCTAGAACCTCTAATTGTGAGTGAAACGGTCTTCCAACAGCAAACACCTGAAATGCAGAAGATCATTCTTGAAGCCGGTCAGGAAGCGACAGAGCACAGCTTCGCTTATCTAGAAAACACGGAAAACCAAATTCGTGAAGAGCTACAAGCGAAGGGCATGGTATTCACCGATCCAGCAGATAATGAGCAAGAGTGGATCAGCAAGGTGACTAAGTCAGTTTGGCCTAAGTTCTACTCAAGCATTGGAGGTAAAGACAAGCTAGACGACGTTCTTGAGTTACTAGGTAGAAAGTAACGATTAGATTCGCCCTATCTGCTGTTCTCCGCGACTTAATCACCTCGCGATAGAACAGTGAGATAGGGCATTTACATGGCTGTACTCGTTGAGCTGTTCTGTACCTGATCTTTTAGGACCGTGAGCGACTGGTTGTCATGTGAAAATCAACATTGGAGGTTATATGTCAGTCGCTAAAACAATAAAAAAACACCTGAACAACATTGAGGAATATACATGTTGTTTGTTGCTTGCAAGCTTTGTCCTATTGCTGTTTACACAAATCCTGACGCGTCAGCTATTCGACTACTCAATCCCGTGGGGGGATGAAGTCGCTACTTACATGTTCGTTTGGTTCGCTTATCTAGGAGCTGTTGTGGCGGCCAAGATGTCGGCACACAACCGAGTGAGCTTTCACTTCAAATTCTTTCCGCCTATTGTGCAAACCGTCAGTGAAACCATCGCTGATTTCTTATGGCTCTGCTTCAACGGTTACTTTGTCTATCTCAGTTATGACTTCGTTTTCAACAAAATGAACCTGTTTTGGAAGTCTCAGACCACAGGTATCCCGATGAAGTACTTCTACATGATTTTACCTATCGCGTTTTCCCTGATGATGATTCGAATTATCTGGAACAACTATGAGCGCTTATTCAAAGGTGCAACCAATGAAGATCCAGAAGTGAAAGAACTGCGAAAAATGACTGCACAAAAGTCTATGCAGTAGTCACAGAGAATAGTCGTAATAGAGAGATGTAATAATGGAATCCTATTTAACTCTAATTTTATTTGGTGGCTTCTTAACCCTGTTAATTCTAGGTGCACCAATCACGGTATCACTGGCCGGCGCCTCGATGGCGGCCTATATGTTGCTCGACAAAAATCCTATCGCACTGGTACAAATCGCATTTACTTCGGTAGGTAACTTCCCGCTTATGGCACTGCCTGCTTTTGTGCTTGCGGGCGCATTAATGGAGGCGGCAGGGATCTCCAAACGTTTGGTTGATATTGCCGAAAGCTTAGCTGGGCCAGTAACAGGCGGCCTTGGTGCGGCAACAGTAATGGCCTGCCTTTTCTTCGGTGCGATCTCTGGTTCTGGCCCAGCAACCACAGCCGCAGTAGGTATGCTAATGGTGCCAGCGATGGTTAAGCGTGACTACGATAAGAGCTACGCTTCGGCGGTCACGGCGGCATCTGGCGGGCTAGGGATCATTATTCCGCCATCCATTCCTTTGGTTATTTTTGGTATCTCTGCGATGGGCTTAATGGCACCACCAGAAGCCATTGCACAACATGGTCAGTTCGCATCTTTATCGATTCCAAAACTGTTTGTCGCTGGGGTTGTGCCGGGTTTCATCATGGCATCGACACTGGTACTGACCAACTATTTCATTGCTAAGCGCGAAGGCTATAAAGGGCTTACTGAAACCTGGTCATTTGGGGATGTAAGGCATTACTTGCGTCGAGGTTTATGGTCGATATTGGCGCCATTCTTGATTCTTGGTGGTATCTACAGCGGTATGTTCACACCAACAGAGTCTGCGGTTGTGGCAATTTTCTATTCGCTGTTTGTGGGTGTATTTATTCACCGCGAATTGTCATTTAAAAGCGTGATGAAATCTTTATCCACCACGACCTGGATCACCGGGCGTGTGTTGTTGATCCTCTTTGCCGCTACTGTGTTTGGCCGTTTACTGATTGAACAAAAAATTCCAGTTGTGGTGGCTGAATCTTTGCTCAGTTTTACTGACAACATGTACATGGTGTGGGCGCTGACGATTACTTTGCTGCTGTTCATCGGCATGTTCATGGAAACCTTAGCGGCAATCATGATCATTGTGCCGGTTCTATTACCAATCATGTATATGTTAGGCGCGGATCCTACTCACGTGGGCATCGTGGTGGTATGTACCTTATCGATAGGTTTTGCAACGCCGCCGCTTGGCGAAAACATCTTTGTTGCTTCGGGGATAGGTGGTTCCACGGTTGAGCAAATTACCGCGAAAATCCATCCCTTCGTTCTTGCTTCGGTTGTAGGTGTGTTTGTTATCGCTTTCTTCCCACAAATTACGCTTTGGCTACCGTCCTTAGTGGGCTATTAGGAGAGATAACCATGAGTTTATCCAAAATTATCCTTATCAGTTGCGCCTTGTTTGCCGTTATTGGTGGTATGGGCTTACGGGCTGAGCATTCGGAGTCGGAGAAGGCTACCCAAGCTGTCAATGTGCTCGATATTTCTGAGCCCCATGTGGTGAGCGAGGCTGAGAGAAGAGCCAAAACTCTGCTGGCGAAAGCGGTAATCCACGTTCAAAAAGAGGGAGATGAAAGCGTCAAAGATTTCATGAGTGACCCAGAATACATTGACGGTGAGTTATACGTGTTTGCACTCGGAATTGACGGCCAATTCCTTGCCAGTGGCGGCTCTTCAATGGTGCTGGTGGGCGATAGTGTGTTGGACACGCAAGATGTTTATGGCAATCCATTTTTCCGAGAAATGATCACCAAAGCGGTCCACAACGGTTTTGGTGAGGTGGAATATCACTGGACCAACCCTACCGATCGTATGGGAGAGCCCAAAACGACCTTCTTTGAACGTGTTGGAGATGTGATTGTTGCCGTAGGCTTCTATCCAGAGCGCTCTAGTGCCGCTGAAGCTAAGCGCTTATTGGCGAGAGCGATGACCGCGATAGTGGAGTCGGAGCAACAGAGTTTGGCTCAGTTCAATGACGCCGACGGTAGCTTCGTAGAAGGGGATTTGTATGTGTTTGTGATGGATATGAGTTCAGGAAAGCTGCTGGCGCATGGGGTGTCCCCTGAGTTAGTTGGGCGATCACACAACGAAATCTTGAGCCCAGACGATAAGCCGATCCTCACTGATATGTTGAATCTTGCACGCGAAAATGGCCGTGGAGTTTATACCTATCGCTGGTTAAATCCATTGTCGAGTAAGGTCGAAACCAAGCATACCTACTATCGAGTTATCGATAACAAGCTGGTAGGGGTTGGATATTACACAAAATCAAACAAGACGTAAAAATGAGGGTGCGGAGAGTGTAAGTCTATTTAAATTAATGACTTAATGCTCATTTTACCCCTAAAAATAGGAGTGTGTAAAAAAGCAATTTAGTAAAATTCACAGTGTGTAATTTTTGTTGTGAAATTGTTTCAAAAATAACAGTAGTATGAAAAACATGGAAACCAAGTAGTAAAGAACAAATCTGAAAAGGGTCAATTAGGATGTTTGACCCGAGTGAAATTTAAAGCCGTACGAGGGATAGACTATGAATATGCTGACACTAGACAAAACAGAACTTCACAGAAACCATTCAACTTTTATTGCTGAAGCTGTCTTTGCCGTCGAAATGGTGAAAGCAGACAAGCAACTCGAAAAGCAGAAGATGGCGAAGCAGTTGCTAGATACTCTATTTCCTCTTGAGTCGGGCTCTCATGAAGATGTTGTGAGCTATGAGATTGACTACCGACATGTTCAGGTTTACTTCAAAAATGGTGAACATACAGGCCTAAAACGCGCGAAGCATTTTGTGGCATATACAGGTGATAAATCTAAGCCATCATCAATCCTGTTCCGTGATGAAAGTGGTACTCATGTGGAAGTGACGATTGGTGCTCGCAAAGGTACAGGTAACCTTGAGCTTGTTGATATCGAAGACATCCAACTAGAGACATGCACCACATTTGGTCAAACAGACGCAAGTATTTCTTCTGGAATCCGACATTGGGTTAGCTTAGTGAAGGGTGATGAAAGCGGCCGACCAAATGCATCAAGTGAAGATAAAGAGTTCACTGCGAAAAATGGTGATGATTACAATCTTGGATTCTGTTTCGCACTCTAATATCGAGCGCTGCAGTGCGCAGCGCTAACATCAATTTCTCTTTTACCTTTGGTAATTTCCCCGCCCCTATAGCGGGGCTTTTTTATTAGAGCTATAAGTAAATTGGACGATTATTAAAATTATATACAGAAAATTTGGATGTGACTTTATGGTGTGCAGTTTTGATTTAAGTTGTTGTATTTAAATAATTTTGTTGTTTTATTTTATTCTGATTTTATTAGGTTAATTATCATTATTCAGGCGATTATGAGTAACTATTGAGCTAAAACTTAGTCAAAATGCTTCGTGTTGTGCTATATTGTGCGGCTTGGGATTGAGCAAGTAAGTCCATTCACTATCTCAAATAGTGACTTTCACCATGCTTTGTTTGGGTGATTTGGCGAGCCAATCAAGTAGTAGTTGGATATGGAGCGAGTCCTTATATTCGTTGAATCGGATATACGAACATCATAATTTATGAGTTTTAAATCAAAAAAGTACAGTATTGATTCTACTGACTATCAAGTTGGTCAAGACAACGTCAGTAAATGGGGCATGGATGTCCATAACACAGTTTTCGTAGCCTCTGTTGGCTTATCTCTTCTCTTCATCATCACCCTTCTTGCTCTGCCTCCTGCAGATGCCAAAGCGGCAATTGACTCCATCAAGGGTGCGGTTCTATCAAAGTTTGACTTCCTGTTTATGTGGGGAGCCAACATCATGTTAATTTTTGCCGTTATTTTGGCATTCTCACCGCTAGGTAAAGTTCGCTTAGGTGGCGAAGACGCAACGGCAGACTATTCAATGGCCTCTTGGATTGCGATGTTATTCGCAGCAGGCATGGGCATTGGACTTATTTTCTGGGGTGTTGCTGAGCCAACTGCGTTCTTTACCAACTGGTTTGGTACTCCATTGAACGCAGAACCTTTTACAGAAGCAGGTCGTGAGTTAGCGCTGGGTGCAACGGTATTCCACTGGGGTTTCCATGCTTGGGCTATCTACGGCATGACAGCACTTTGCTTAGCGTATTTTGTTTATAACAAAGGTCTACCGCTATCTATGCGCTCCGTTTTTTACCCAATCTTGGGTGAGCGAGTGTGGGGCAAAACGGGTGATGTGATCGATGTGCTAACGGTACTGGTTACTCTGTTCGGTTTGGCGACTTCGTTAGGTTTGGGTGGTACACAAGCAGCAAGTGGTATTAGCCACGTGTTTGGTTTGGAAAACAATATCCTACTTCAGCAATCTATCATTGTTTTGATCATGGGTCTGGCGATCATCTCTGTACTTCGTGGTATGGACGGTGGTGTTAAGTTCCTAAGTAACTTAAACATGGTTATTGCGTTTGTATTCCTTGGTCTTATTGCAGTGCTTAACTTCACAACTGTGCTTGATTCTGTGGCAACAGCGGCAACAGGCTATGTGAAAAATATCTTGGCATTGAGCCAAAGCACTGGTCGTGAAGACACGACATGGCTGCATGGTTGGACTGTGTTCTACTGGGCGTGGTGGGTAGCGTATGCACCATTCTTTGGTATGTTTGTAGCGCGTATTTCTAAAGGTCGTACTGTTCGTGAGTTCTTGTTCTGCGTACTGATTATCCCGACGCTAGTAACTTCGGCTTGGATGTCTGTGTTTGGTGGTGTGGCTATTGAACAGGTCATTAATCATGTCGGTCAACTTGGTCTTGATCAAGGCATCACAGATGTATCATTAAGCTTGTTCCACATGTTAGATGCGTACTCGTTTGGTAGCATCCTATCGGTTATCGCAGTAGCACTGATCATTGTGTTCTTCGTTACGACACTAGACTCAGGTTCGATTGTTATCGATGGCATGACGGCTGGTGGTAAGCTTGAAGTACCTGTGAAACAGAAAGTAGTGTGGGCAGTTATTTCAGGCGCGATTGCGATGGTGATGCTGTGGATTGGTGGTACTCAATCTATCCAAGCACTGCAATCTATTACAATTATCGCAGCGCTGCCGTTCACTATCATTCTTCTGATTGGTTGTGTGAGTCTGCTGAAAGGTCTATTTACAGAAGTAGATAAAGGCCAAGCAAACGTAAGCGAAACAGCGAAATAGCGCGACTTTCTAGTGAGGTAAATTGCTCGCTAATGATGCCCTAAGTATTACTGAAACTCTCTTGTACTCTGTGCGAGGGAGTTTTTTTATATGCGCTATCAAGAAATAAAAAAGCCACAAATGATTCGTCACTTGTGGCTTTTTTCAACTTTATTCTAGTTCTCTAGAGATAAATTGTTCGCTTACGCCTTTAGCTCGTGTTGAATCACGTAATCTAAAGCACCAACGACAGCTGCAACTTGTGCGTCGTTACATTCTTCGTCTGTTACTTTGTTGCTGTCTGGGTAAACTTCTGTCGTTGTACCGTACTTGCAGTTCGTTACGCCGCCACAAAGGCCAAGCTCTTTCATTGGGTAGTTAATCACACCATGCTGTGTCACCTCTGAACCAATGATCTTACCGTCTGCATCTGCTGGTGCAATGTGGGTTACTTTTTCAACTGAAGCAATGACAGCCGCTTGGAATTCTGGCTGAGGGTTTTCAGTGTCACCTACTGTGTAGAAACCATCTGGAATCATACCTTCGATGTACTCAATGCCGTCACGAGCAGCAAGTGCTGGGCGGAATTCTGTTTCATCAGAATCTGTCGTTTCGTGTAGATCAACGTGTACCAGTACCTCTGGTAGAGACGCCACTAATGCACGTAAGTTTGCTGATTCTTCAGCTGGGGTACCTTCATAGAAAGAACGGTTCGGATCAATGGCATTTGGGTTCCAGCGGTTGATGACTTCGTAACCCCAAGGGCTAACACAAGGTGCAACCACTACATTGAAATGCGCTGCGTATTTCTCTGCTTGAGTATCTGCGAATTTGATCGCACCGTGCACACCACTTGTCTCATAACCGTGAACACCGCCTGTTACCAGAACGGTTGGTTTTGATGCATCCCAGTTTTTGCTCTTGATTGCA
Organism: Vibrio sp. Isolate22; assembly: GCF_022398115.1. NCBI lineage: Bacteria > Pseudomonadati > Pseudomonadota > Gammaproteobacteria > Vibrionales > Vibrionaceae > Vibrio > Vibrio sp. Isolate22. The sequence goes on from NZ_JAKEUW010000025.1 coordinate 52,544, forward strand.
AACAGAGGGAAACGCGCCTCATCGTAGCTCAACGCGCCGTATTGCTCGATGTCAAAGCGGTCTGCTAATGCTTGGATTTTAGGAACCACTTCTTGCTGGTATTCGCGCTTAACGGTTCTTTGAGCAAACCATGCTTGACGTTCTGCTTCTTGCCATTTTTTTCCAGGTTCACCGATAGGGTAGCTGTATTCACTTTTCATCTATACTTTTTCTTTTATGTTTGTGAAAGATGCAGACAGACTAGTCCTGTCTCGCTGAGACGGCAATAGAGAACACGGTTTGTGACTTTATTTTTTACAGACTCATAACTTTGATGAGTGAATTGATAGTGTTACATTTTATCTATTGTTCAATCCTTTAAAAGAGACAATAAAATGGCTGGAGCAAGTTTACTCACACTGTTAGATGACATAGCCACAGTGCTAGACGATGTTGCACTGATGTCTAAAGTTGCGGCAAAGAAAACCGCAGGTGTATTGGGCGATGATTTAGCACTTAACGCACAGCAGGTTTCGGGTGTGTCTGCTGAACGAGAAATCCCTGTGGTGTGGGCGGTTGCAAAAGGCTCATTCAAGAACAAGTTGGTTCTTGTGCCTGCCGCTTTATTGATTAGTGCATTTATTCCTTGGTTGATCATGCCATTGCTGTTAATTGGTGGCTTATTTCTTTGTTTCGAAGGGGCTGAGAAGATCTTAGAAAAGTTCTTCCCGCATGCCCACCAAGATGACGACAAAGGAGATGAAGATAAAACCGGTGAGTCTATTGAGGACTATGAGAAGAGAAAGGTTAAAGGCGCAATTCGTACCGACTTCATCTTATCCGCAGAAATCATTGTGATTGCTCTGGGTACCGTGACGGGGACCAGCATCTTGACCCAGATTATTGTCGTGAGCTTGATTGCTGTCGTGATGACGATTGGTGTCTATGGCTTGGTTGCAGGGATAGTGAAGTTAGATGACTTAGGTTTCTATCTTCAACGTACATCTGACGGTAGCGCAGTCAAAACAAAGCTTGGCAATGGGCTTGTTTCCTTTGCGCCAAAGTTAATGAAGATGCTTGCTGTTGTCGGTACGGCTGCCATGTTCTTGGTTGGTGGTGGTATCGTGGTTCATAACGTTCCTGCGATTCATCATTTGATTGAACCTATCATCATGGACTTCAGCGGGCATACAATAGCGACTGCAGTTGTTCCCACTTTGTTGAATGGCGTGATTGGTGTGGTGGCAGGGTTACTTGTTGTCGCGGTTTGGAGTGTCATAGAGAAGGTTCGCGGCAAGTAGGGCTTAAACAACGTCTTAGAGCGTTCCTTTCATACATATTAAAAAGGGTCACCATAATTTGGTGACCCTTTTTAGTTGAAGTGAAGTATTTACGAAGTATCTACAACGTATTTACTTTGCCTTCCGAGTGCTTATTTTACTGACCAAGCGATCGTCTCGCCGCCACGAATTGGCACAACGATGTCTGAACCAAATGGCATGGTTTCAGCAACGTTCCACTCTTCTTTTACTAGAGTGATAGTGTCTGTGTTACGTGGGATGCCGTAGAAGTCTGGGCCGTTGTGGCTTGCGAACGCTTCTAGGTTCTCAATCTTGCCTTCTAATTCGAACACTTCAGCGTACAGTTCAACAGCTGCGTGTGCCGTGTAAGAACCCGCACAGCCACATGCTGACTCTTTTGCGCCTTTTGCGTGTGGTGCTGAGTCTGTACCTAAGAAGAACTTCTTGCTGCCGCTTGTCGCTGCTTCAATTAGCGCTTTTTGGTGAGTGTTGCGCTTAAGGATTGGTAGGCAGTAGAAGTGTGGCTTAATGCCGCCAACCAGCATGTGGTTGCGGTTGTAAAGCAAGTGATGGGCTGTGATTGTCGCGGCAACGTTGTCGTTCGCGTTCTTTACGAAATTCGCAGCATCTGCAGTCGTGATGTGCTCTAGAACGATTTTTAGGTTAGGGAAGTCATTCACGATTGGCGCAAGAACGGTGTCTAGGAACTGCTTCTCACGGTCAAAGATATCAACATCGTGCGTCGTTACTTCGCCGTGTACCAAAAGTAGCATGCCAACTTCTTGCATAGCTTCTAGTACGTGGTAGATGTTCTTCGCAGAGGTTACACCTGAGTCAGAGTTAGTTGTTGCGCCAGCTGGGTAAAGCTTTGCAGCTACAACAGCGCCAGATTCTTTCGCTTTGCGAATTTCATCAGGTGTTGTGTTGTCTGTCAGGTAAAGTGCCATTAGAGGCTGGAACTGCTCGCTTGGCTGCTCTGCCATGATGCGTTTACGGTAAGCTAGAGCCATTTCGGTATCAGTTACCGGTGGGATGGTATTTGGCATGATTAACGCTCGACCATTGTAGCGGCTGATATCGCGCACTGTATCTTTTAATACTTCGCCATCGCGTAGATGAACGTGCCAGTCGTCAGGACGAGTAATCGTAAGTTGTGTCATTGAAGGCTCCCACCATTTGAAGTGTTATGTAGTTGGAGCCTAAACTCGGCGAAATCTGTGAAAGCAATCGCTTACGTTTAGGCGACAGGATGATAGTGGAAAAGCACTTTCATTTCATCCTATTTTTAACTCTTCAGGGTTAGGAGCTTGTTTTTCTACGTATTTTATTCGGTATTTATTTTTGAAGATGGATTATCGAGTCGCTACCCACAACCCGTGGATCATTCCTGGAACCCAGAAGAAGAAAGTGAGGACGATGTTGATCAAAAGGTCTTTGCCTGCGCCTCGTGCGAAAAACACACCCAAAGGAGGAAGCAGTACACATAAGATGATAATGACGAGTTTGTTCATGATAAATCCTTTTTATTCAATGAAAGTTCAATGCACTAACTGTATTCACAGTATAGAAGGTCTGGAGAGTGTTAATGCATTGCTGCCTTAATGTATAGAAGACAATGAGTTAAACATCTCAAGATATTCGCTTAGTATCAAGTGTTTAATGGCTGCCAGTTTATCTATTTATAACCATTTGTTAGCATTGGGACAAACTACAAAACATTGGAATCGTTATGTCGCAGTCACCTCTAGATCGAAAGGCTTCAGAGCAAGCTCCTTCCTTATCTCAAATCAATGTGTTTCCGGTTAAATCAGTGGGCGGCATTGCGCTTTCTTCTGCTTGGGTTGAAAAACAAGGTCTCACTTTTGACAGACGTTTCATGCTGGCATTGGCTGACGGCTCAATGGTTACGGCGCGTAAATATCCTAAAATGGTTAAAGTGTCTTCCAGCTTACTGCCAGATGGCTTGATTTTTACTTACGAAGGCAAAGAGCCACTGCGCCTTAAGTATGCGAACTTTAAGATGCAAGAAGCGCCAGCAACAGTGTGGAAAGACAGCTTCACGGCCTACACAACGAGTGATGAAGCTGATGACTGGTTTAGTGATGTATTGGGTGTCCGTGTAGAGCTGCTTTTCTCTGGTGAACAATCGAATCGTGTTCGTGAAAAGTTGGGTCATAACGTGAGTTTTGCCGACGGTTACCCGATGTTGGTCATCAGCCAAGCTTCGCTTGATGAGTTGAATCGCCGCAGCCCTGAAACGCATTCCATGGATCAGTTCCGCACCAACTTCGTGGTCTCAAACACTGAAGCGTTTGCTGAAGATGGTTGGAAGCGCATTCGAATTGGTGAGGTTGAGTTCGAGGCGGTGAAGCCTTGCGAACGTTGTATTCTAACTACTGTGGATGTTAACAGTGGTGAGTTAAGAGCGACAAAAGAGCCACTGAATACCTTCTCTAAATTCAGAGCCAATGATCGTGGTGGTGTGTTCTTTGGTCAGAACCTAGTCGCTAAGAACGAAGGTTTAGTCAGAGCGGGTGATGTGGTTGAAGTACTCGAAACTAAAGAAAAAGAACATTACGAAGACACATGGGTAGAGTCGTTGCATTTAACTTGCGTCGAGCGTGAAGAGATCGCTCGAGACTTTACGACATTTTGGTTAGAGCCAGCGAAAGAGAACCACTCTTTACCAAGTTACCAACCAGGTCAGCATCTGCCGATTGAAATGGTTATTGATGGTGAAAAAGTGTCTCGTCGTTATACGCTATCTTCAAGCCCATCTCGCGCGGGTCGTTTAGCGATTTCAGTGAAGCGCGTGAATGATGGCCAGATCTCCAACTGGTTGAACGATAATTTCCAAGTTGGCGATACCTTAGTCGCGCAAAACCCTGATGGTGCTTTCTACTTAGAAGAGAACCCAACGCACCCATTATTATTGCTTTCTGCGGGTAGCGGTATCACGCCTATGTTGTCGATGCTTCGTTATTTGGCAGACCATGATCAAATTAATGATGTGGTTTTCTATCATCAATGCAGCAGCGAAGAAGATATTCCTTATCAAGCTGAGATTGACCAGATCGCCAAAGAGCACAAAGGCTTACGTGTGATTTATTCATTGAGCCAACCAGCGAAAGAGTGGAATGGTTTGTCTGGTCGTTTGAGCGTGTCGCATGTCGCCAAAATTGAAGCGCTTCATAAACGCCAAGCTTTTGTGTGTGGTCCTGATGGCTTTATGGATAATGCAAAGAAACTACTGATTCAAATGGGCTTGAATCCTCAGCACTATCATCAAGAAGCATTTGGTGTCGCACAACCAACGGAAGAGACAGTTAAGCAGCTACAGCTAAGTGTTAATGGCTATCTATTCGAAGGCAATAACCAGTCTACCTTACTAGAGCAAGCTGAGTCGGCGGGTGTATCTATTGCATCAAGCTGTCGAGCGGGTTTTTGTGGTGCTTGTAAAGTGACCCTTGAGTCTGGGCAAGTCCACCAACCGGATGTACCAGCGCTGCAGGAGCACGAACGTAACATGGGCCAGATTTTAGCATGTTGCAGTGTGCCTCAAACCGATATCGAAGTTGTGGATTAATGGCTAATTAAGTCACTCCCTTCATAAAATAGAAAAGGCCGGAAGCTGAACTTCCGGCCTCTTTAATTGAGATTAACTTAAAGCATTAATCATAGATTGTTGGAATTGGTTGACGCTTGTGTTGTGTTGCTTTGTAGATGCTCACTAAGCGGTCTGATACGTCTTGAGGTACTTCTTTACCTTCAAGGAAATCATCGATTTGATCGTAAGTTAAGTTTAGCGCTGCTTCGTCAGCTTTCTGTGGATCAAGCTCTTCTAGATCAGCAGTTGGCATCTTCTTAACTAGCTGCTCTGGCGCACCTAGTGTTGCCGCAAGCTCACGAACTTGACGTTTGTTTAGGCCAAATAGAGGCGCTAAATCACAGGCACCGTCACCGTGTTTAGTGTAAAAACCAGTGATGTTTTCTGCTGAGTGATCGGTACCAATCACAAGACCACCAACGTAACCTGCGATTTCGTATTGTGCGATCATACGAGCTCGAGCTTTTACGTTACCTTTTACAAAGTCGATTTTTGCCGAGTCTGTTGGTAGTAGGCCCGTTCCTTCAAGTGCAACGTGAGAAGCCGCGTGAAGTCCATCAACACCCGCTTTAATGTTTACAGAAACTGATTGAGAAGGCTGGATAAAAGAGAGAGCAAGTTGTGCTTCATCTTCATCTTTTTGCTCACCGTAAGGTAGGCGAACTGCGATGAATTGGTAGTCGTTGCTACCTGTGCTTTCATTCAAGCTGTCAACTGCCAGTTGTGCTAGACGACCACAAGTAGTCGAGTCTACACCACCACTGATACCAAGAATCAGGGACTTACAGCCAGACTGCTGAAGTTTCGTTTTGATAAAGTCCACACGACGAGTCACTTCGAAGTGAGGGTCAATTGAAGGTAGTACGCGCATTTCGTCACGAATTAACTGTTCCATTCGTATTCCTTTCCTGCAAGCAAATTAAAAATCTAGTGTTATCATACCTAAATCATTCGATTTAAAAACCTCTTTGCACAAGCTTAGAAAGAGAAGGCAGCAATTAATAATGGAAAAAATAGCCATTTTCGGTAGTGCGTTTAATCCGCCGAGCTTAGGGCATAAAAGTGTGATTGACTCACTGGCTTATTTCGACAAGATTCTTCTTGTACCAAGTATTGCCCATGCTTGGGGAAAAGAGATGCTAGACTTTGATACGAGATGTCAGTTAGTTAACGCATTTATTAGTGATCTTTCATTGGATCAAGTTGAACTATCATTGATCGAAAAGAGTTTGTTCACGCCCGGTGAAAGTGTGACAACTTATGCGGTACTCAGTGAATTACAAAAGTTACATGGTGACGCTGAACTCACGTTTGTTATCGGGCCGGACAACTTCTTCAAGTTCTCATCTTTCTATAAATCAGATGAGATTACCGAGCGATGGTCTGTAATGGCTTGCCCGGAGAAGGTGAAGATCCGCAGCACAGACATTCGTAATGCATTGATAAGTGGAAGCGATGTATCAAAACTGAGTACAAAGTCAGTTACAAAGATGTTGCAAGATAGTGGACTGTATACAATAATGTAGATTCACTAATTCAAGAGGTCTGATGACTATGCTAAAGCGCGCGATACCGGCGACGATGATCATTGCAGCATGCAGTTTACCTGCACAGGCTGAATGTGACTTTTTTAGCTTAGACTCAATCATGCTGGCTTCTGATGATGAAAATAGCTGTCTAGATTTTTCTACGAGCATCGAGTCTTTCGGTCAGCGCATGCTAGAAATCACTGGTATGAGTGAAGAAGAAGCCGAGAGCACACCTGACTATTGGTCTGACTGGGTACTTCAAACCAAGGATACGCCACTGTTAACGCAAAGCCTCGAGTCTAACTATGTTGGATTGGGAATGTGGTTCCCTGAAGACTTAGAAGACGAGCAGTATGATATGTCTACTGAAGAGTGGCTTTTGAATCATGGTTTGCAATTGAGCATTGGCTTCGGTGAGAAAGTAGAAGGGCAACCTCGTATGCGCTTTGATTATCGTTGGCACGATTCAAGAGATGCCGATTTAATGATGCAAGTCGAGTTACCGTTTTAGACGAACATGATCGCTATATAAGATTGTTAATCTAGCTTTTATTTATCCTGAATTAGTACTAAGAATTAAAAAAGCCGCAGAAACTCAGTTTTTGCGGCTTTTTAGTATCTAAATTTTGGCTTTTATCAGCGACAATAGGTCTTATTAGCGACTATAGGTCGTCACCAAACACCAGCATACACAGTTGTTCAAACTCTTCTTCTTTACCTGAGAATAGATCATCGATCACAGCAGCACGTTTCTGGCCTGATTGCATGCGCTTCTTCGCCTCGCGCATTACCATCACTAAGGTGTGCTCTTGTGGCAGGTTAGAGTCATCAATGTTCCACTGATTGAATCGTTGAGACAACGCACTTTCACAAAGCAGTGGTTTGAATGCCAACACTTCTTGCTTGAGTACAGAAAGCATGTCTTTGCACGCTTGCTCGGTATTGTTAGCACCTGAAGCTCGGCCGTGAGTAAGCTCTAGCTTCTCTAGCAACGCCAAAGAGAGGTTAGTTTGTGTGATGTAACCTGCTTGGCGTGGGAAAGCATCTGTCAGTCGAACAGAGAAATCGATACGGCTAACTTGAGTGTTAGGGAAGTAAGTCAACGAAGTTAAGCAGTCAAATGGAACCCAAACGCTTTGGCCTGGTTCAACGGCGTACTCTTGCTTACCCAGTTTGATCAAAACCAAGCCACTTTGAACCGATACAAGGCTATGTTTTAGTACTTTCTTGCGTGGTGTGATCACCAGGTGTGAAAAGTAAGCCGATGTATATTCAATAGCGAAGTTCATAGATAGTACCTTAATTTTGGGGCGTCAAGATTACCGTTAATCTCAAAGAATGCCAACAATAACAGGCTATTTTCACTGTTTCTGGTCTGACCTTGTCAAAAGTATGGGCTCTGTAGCTGCGAGAAGTCAAAACAACGCGTAGAATGAGCCAGCTTTTTATTATATGAATGAAAAAATGACCTCTCCAACCGATCCATATGTTGATATTCGTCCTTACGGCGATGATGAAATTCCAGCGGCACTAAACCGTCTTATTAATGATGAAGAATTCATCAGTGCGATTCTGAACTACCGTTTTTCGAATCATGCAGCTTGGTTCCAAGCATTAATGAGCCCAATTCTGCGTGTTTACTTAAAAATGAAGTGGAGCAAGCTGACTAGCGTTGAATCCATTCAAATTGAAGTGAAAAAGTACTTACGTGACACGCTAGCGAACACTACAAACGGTGTGACGTACACTGGCTTAGAGTCATTGGATGTGAATCAAGCATACTTGTTTGTATCAAACCATCGTGACATTGCTATGGATCCGGCGTTGGTGAACTACGCACTGCATCAACAAAATCACCAAACTTGTCGCATTGCGATTGGTGATAACCTTCTGAAGAAACCGTGTGCGACAGAACTGATGCGCTTGAATAAGAGCTTTATCGTTAAGCGCTCTCTTAAAGGGCCGCGTGAAATGATGAAAGCGTTAGGCCAGCTCTCTTCTTACATTAAGCACTCTTTAGATACCGGCAACTCTATCTGGATCGCTCAGAAAGAAGGCCGTGCAAAAGACGGTAATGACTTCACTGATCCTGCAATCCTTAAAATGTTCCATGTTGAAGGACGCAAGCAGAAGGTGGCATTCCCTGAATACGTGAAGTCACTGAAGATTGTTCCTGTTGCTATCTCATATGAAAATGACCCTTGTGATACGGCTAAAGCGATCGAGTTGTTTGAAAAAGATGTAAACGGCAGCTACGAAAAAGGCGAATTTGAAGATATTGAGAGCATTATCCAAGGTATTGTGGGCAACAAAGGCCGCATTCACGTTGGTTTTGGTCAGGTTATCGATCAAGACTTTGAGACTCCAGAAGCATTGGCTGAAGAGATTGATCGCCAGATCCATGATAACTACAAACTGTTCCCAGTAAATCTACTAGCCGCAGAGAAAGAAGATGACTCGATCACTGCTACGGTTAAGAAAGAGTTCGAAGATAAGTTAGCGACGTTACCAAAAGGTGCACGTCAGTACTTGATCGACAGCTATGCGAACCCAGTGAAGAACATTGGTTAGCGAATATTTCGCTTAATTGATTGAATTGAAAAAGGAGCCTAGAGCTCCTTTTTTTGTTTTCAGCCCTAAACCACCTACTTCAGTAGGTGGTTATCATTCAGTTTGGCTTTGCCTGTAGTTCTACCCATGTTAAATGCTCCCTTGATTTTTAGCGAAGTCAAAGAGGACAAATAACATGAGCAGATATAATCAAGCTTCCCACGTATTTTGGAGATGTCAATATCACATAGTGTGGACACCAAAGTATCGATTTAGGATTTTGAAAAACAATGTAGGTAAAGAAGTTTATCGATGTATANTAGCTTTAAAACTCTTTAGTAAATTTCCATATTTAAGGAGAAACAAACTCTGGGGTAACCACTTTTGGCAAAGGGGCTATTTTGTCGATAGCGTAGGGGTTAATGAAGAAATCATTCGACGCTATGTAAGACATCAAGAGAAAAAAGAGCGCGTGGAGCAGCAGCAACTGGCGTTGGACTAAACAAAGGCCCCCTTTTAGGGGGCTCACACAAAGCCACCTTCTTTAGAAGGTGGTAATTTACTTTTCTGCTTATACTTTTGATGGAAAGAGGCAAAGCCACAGGCAAGGCTAGCGCGCCACAGCACCGCCTAGTTCCAAATTTGTTGGCCAAGTCGTGACGGTGTTACCACCTAAATAGATATTGCCTTTTACCGTCATTGTCTCTGGGAATGCAGTAATTGCTGAGCCGCCGACATATAGGTCACCATCAATCACAATGCCATTTGGCAGTTCGGTTAAAGGGGTGCGCATCACACTGAGGTCGCCTCTCACTCGCAAGCCGTTGGGCAGCCTTTGCAGTGGGGTGTCAGTGAAGTTAATGAACCCGCCGACTCTTACACCCTTTGGCCAGCTAGTGATTTTGCTACCCACGAAGTCGGCGTAACCTTTGATTTTTACACCACTTGCTACTCTGGTTAGCTGACTATTAGAAGCCTTTAGGCTGCCGTTAACATCTAACCCTTTAGGCAAACGTGTGATCGGGGTGTTTTCGATATTAAGATTACCATCGACCACTAAACCGGTTGGAAGTGCTGTGTAAGGCTTATTTCGGAGATTTAAGTTTCCGTAATTGTCCAGATGGTTCAATATTTGATAGTGATCGATTGGTTCTGCACTGACATTTGTTATGGTTAAAGAACCAATAATAAGTGCAATTATTCTGAGCATAACAGGCTTCTTATTACGATAGACGCTAACACTATAATGGAAAAATTATTCTCGCATAGTGTTTTACCCATTTGGCGGTAGATAAAATAGAAATCGTTTGGCTAATCAGAAATGAAACGACAATGGCAGGTAAATGGATGACTAGAGTAAATATACAAATAGTTAAGAGCGTCTTGGTAGCAAGTGCAATGTTTTGCTCAATGCCTGCTAGTGCGAACAAAGTAATTTCAACACCGGGGAAAGCTGCGGTGGTGGTTACTCAAAGTGGTCAACAGCAACGAGTTTGTTATTACGATGACAAGGCATACAGCATTGGAGCGGTACTCGAAGTCTCTGGTGTTGTGATTCAATGTGCTGCGGAAAACGATTTTGAAACGAATGGCGCACTTGCTTGGATACAAATAAAAAAAGACGAGTAATTTAACTCGTCTTTATATAAGAGCATAAATGCTTATATTAACGCGCTAGAGAGCGAGTCTTAAGTTCGAAAATAATCTTTTCTGCGCTTACTTCGAACTTGAAGCGTGCATGCAGTTCAGTACTTTCTTCGGTCATTTCTGACGCTTCATACTCAACATTGCTAGACACTTGCTTTGCTAGCTCTACGTACTTTGTAAATTCAGCTTCAATTAGTGCTTTCGAGTTGCCGTATACAGTTACTTCAGCAACATCGTCACCTTCTTTAATGATGAACCCGATTTCGCCTGCACAGCCGCAAGCTTCACATACGTCGTTGTTACCCATATCTTGGCTCATAAATAATCCTCTTACAAAATCTGCGGTTATTCTAACGAGCAATTTGAACTGTATCTACAAAAATTAAAATCTTTGAACTAATTCGCACTGGTATGCTATGTTGTTTGTTGTGGGATTAAATGAATATGTACATTCGCGCCGACAAATATGTATGTGATCTATCTCATGTTTTGTTGAAAAGCAGTGTCATTAATTTGTTAGAATATCATTCAGTTAGTTGCGTCGTGACTAATTTTATAAGACTATCTATTGCTTGATAGGTATTTATACAATGAATTTATTGTTGGGTATTTGATATTCTAAGTAGTTATTTTAGATTAACCACTTAGAGCGGTAAGGTTACTTTCGAAGAATAATTAGACAAAGTGCCCAAAGTGCCCAAAGTGCCCAAAGAGGCAGCACTGTAAAGTTGTTTATGCGAAGTACTGGCGGGTATTTTAATGGAAATACTTGCGAAAAAATGCCTTGCTCACATAATGCTGATAACAATTTTCATTCTGACTTCATTTGATTGAGTTAGATGGATTTACAAAGAGAAGAGCCTGAATATGCCAAAGCGTAGTAAAGAAGATACAGAAATCACAATCCAGAAGATCATGGATGCCGTTGTAGACCAGTTACTAAGGTTGGGTTACGACAAGATGTCATACACGACGTTGAGTCAGCAAACGGGCGTTTCTCGTACAGGTATAAGCCACCACTTTCCAAAGAAAACAGATTTCACAGCTGCTCTAGACGGTCGAATCTTTAAGATGTTCATGGAGCACATTGATTTCGAAAATGGTCTTGATGCATTTTCAGCTAGCTGGGTTAAAGCGCTTGAAGACGCTGAGTTCCTAGCAATCTTACGTTTACTTTTCCATCATATCGTTACTGCTGAAAGCGCGCACGAATTTGCGGCGAACGGTATTGATCGCCTTTACAAGCTGACCGAGACTCAGTTTGGCGATACAAGCGGTAAAGAACTTGAGTGGTTGATTGGTAAATCATTGATTCGTATGAGCCAATAATCAACACACTCTGAAAGAAGCTCCTAAGGGAGCTTTTTTGTGCCTATCGTTTGTACCCTTGTTCTTTTTCCATCGTACTCACCGCGCTTTCTTTATCTGATTTTTTGTATCCATGGGCGTTATTTCTTTTCTTTTTAACCGCTTACATTCATGCTCTTCCTGTGAAAAGCTAAGTAACCCTAATTGATAATGTTCACTTATAGAGCCTCAAGCGCTCTTAGTGAGGCGTTTTGGTGTTCATTGCTATGGTTGCTAATAAAATTGAGTTTAAGGCGAGAGAGAGGCTATGAGCCACTATAAACCTCTATAAAATAGAGGTTTATAGTGGCTTAATTGTTATTAGTAGAGGGTGCTCAAAATGAGCAGGATCTAAATCGAGTTTATTGTGCTGGGTGTACCTGAGGAAAGCTCATCGTAGGGTGCTTTTCTACGATGCTTTTATACCCATAAACATCCTCAATCATTGACGGCTTGAGCGCTTCCCAAGGGCTGCCATCGCACACTAGGTTGCCATCTTTCAATACCACCAATCGGTCTGAATACTGAGCGGCTAAGTTTAGGTCGTGCAACACCACGATAACGGCTGCATTATGATTGTCTGCAAGTTCTCTCGCGATCTTTAGCGTGTTGTGCTGGTGGGCAAGATCCAATGCAGAGGTAGGTTCATCAAGCATTAAGATGCATTGATCGCCAGAGTGGTGGAGCTGAGTGAGTACTCGAGCCAAGTGAACTCTCTGCTTTTCACCGCCAGACAGAGAAGGGTAAAGCCTCTCTCCTAAGTGGGATACATCGGCGATGTTCATCTTTTGGTTCGCGATGTTGGTCAGTGTTTTGTTTGACTCTTGCAGTGGAATGCCACCAAGCTCGACAACTTCGTGCGCCAGAAATGGGAAGGTCAAGGTACTGTGTTGAGGAAGCATAGCCAAATGTTTTGCCAACTTGTGTGAAGGCCATTTGTCTTTAGCATGCCCAAAATATTGAATGTCGCCGATACTTGATATCTCTTGGCACAAGGCTTTGAGCAGTGTGCTTTTGCCGGCTCCATTTGGACCAAGCAGCGTGGTTACTTTTCCTGCTTCAATCTCTATGGATACACTATCTAGTATCTTTTTACTGCCGAACTTTACTTCAATATCGGTCGCTTTTAGTGCCGCAGGAAACATTAAAGGATTCTCCCTTTCTGTTGGAATAGTAGGTACAAGAAGAAGGGCGCGCCAATAATCGCAGTGACAATCCCTACTGGTAGCTCTGCTGGGGCAAGAGCAACGCGTGAGAACATGTCTGCTGCTGTTAACAGTAGAGCGCCTAGTACCGCTGATAAAGGTAACAGGACTCGGTGATCAGGACCTGCCAGCATGCGACCTAAATGTGGGATAACCAGTCCGATAAAACCAATCATGCCAGATAGGCTTACCGTGATACCAACACCTGCTGCCGTCAGTAGAATCAGTTGTCGTTTCAGTTTTTGAACTGGAATACCCAGGTGTTGAGCTTCTGATTCACCTAGGAGTAGGGCATTCAGAGACATCGCTTGTCGGTAGAAAACGATGAACAGTCCAACGAGCGTAATTGCAGCAAGTATAATCCCTGACCATTTAGCGCCAGCTAATGAGCCCATCGACCATAGCGAAAGGTCACGCAGCATTTGATCATCAGCGATGAAGTTTAAGAAGCCTATCCCTGCACCTGAAAGTGCGCTGATTGCGACACCCGCTAACAGCATGATAGTTACTGAGGTTCCGAATTTTCCAGTACCAAGTTTGTAAACCAACAGGGTGGTTAAAGCACCGCCCAAAAAAGCAAATACAGGTACTGCGGCAAAGTTCATGAATGCCGGATATTGAAGCGAAAGCTCAGAGAACAGAACGATAGCTAGTGCTGCTCCCAAGGCCGCACCGGCAGATACGCCAATGATACCAGGCTCAGCGAGTGGGTTACGGAATAGCCCCTGCATGACGGCACCGCATAGTGCGAGAATGGCACCAATTAGAATGCATAGTATGGTTCTAGGCAGTCGTATTTCTTGAATGACTAAATTGATGTGAGGCGCTAAGTCATTGTTTGGACGAATTAAGCTCGTTGCGCTGTCCATTAAACTAATATTCATTGGCCCAACAGTGATTGAGTACAGCGCGACAAAGGCTAGGGTTGCACCTAGGCCTAACATCATTGTTTTTAGGGGGACGGATCGTAGCAACATAAAGGGCCTCTATGTCTATTGCTAGCCAGAAAGCTCATCACCAACATAGTTCTGAAGGGTTGGTGATGGAGCTAGGCTATAGCAATAGTTGGAATAGGTAGTCGAGTTATAGCGGATAGATAAGTGCGTTTAGTCGCTTCGCTTCTGAAAGGCTTTCCAGACCAAGTCCGCCCACTAAAGCGCTGCCATTTACAGTGATGATTTGTTTGTTCATACCTGCAGGGGTTGCCGCTAACATAGGTAATGATTTAAGAATCGCATCAGCGCCGCCCATTTTTTGGTAACTGCGACCACTCACTAAAATGACATCAGGTTGCATCTCGACAAGCGATTCTATTGATAATGGTTTGTAAGATGTAAGGCTTTGAGCTGCTGGGTTGATACCGCCAGCCAATTCAATGATTGCATTTGGTGACGTTTCACCACCCGCTACGTTGGCAGGACGACCTTCGTGTAGCAATAGGAACAGTACTTTCTTGGCTTGGTTATTTGGTACTTGATTGGCTTTAAGTGCTGCAATCTTTTGATTCACATCGGCTTTAACTTGCTGTGAGTGATCTTCGGTACGTGTGATCTTTGCGATTTGGTCGATACGCTTTAATAGTCCTTCAACGTTAGCCTCAGTGTTCACGATTTCGACATCGACGCCCGCAGATTTCAGTTGAGAGATTGCGTTGTCTGGTCCCATCTCATCAGAACCAATCAGTGTGGTTGGCTCTAGAGCAAGCAAACCTTCAGCAGATAGGTTTCTGTGGTAGCCGATCTTAGGCAGTTTTTCAGATTGAGGGAAACGACTGGTTACATCAATGCCAACCAATTGTTCTTCTGCGCCAAGCGCTAAAACCAATTCTGTAACGGCGCTGCCAGCACTGATGATTCGCGGTTGTTCAATGTCGTTAGCCATTGCGGTTGGTGCACTAAGAGCCAAGCTCATTGCTGCCAATGAAAAGAGAGAAGTCTTGGTCTTTAGTTTATTGAGCACGTTTAAATTGTTCATAATAATGTCTTTATACTTTCTTTTTGTATCGCGAAGATTCTCAGTGAGCAGTCCGTTCGCATTGTGAGTTCTAATCAATAGAGAGGCTCGGTT
Organism: Vibrio sp. Isolate22; assembly: GCF_022398115.1. NCBI lineage: Bacteria > Pseudomonadati > Pseudomonadota > Gammaproteobacteria > Vibrionales > Vibrionaceae > Vibrio > Vibrio sp. Isolate22. The sequence continues at coordinate 67,776 of NZ_JAKEUW010000025.1, forward strand.
CCGGCTGTTTGGTCTTAGTAACCAAGGACCAAGCCCTCTGAATATTGGTTTGTTCTAACTGTCGTGTTTTCTAGTTATCGAGTAGCTCTAGCCATCGTCAGTGAGCAACTGAGTCGCAGGAATTCCGTTTTCTTGAAGGAAAGACAGAAGCTTCACTAAGTTCTCAACGTTGGCAGCTTTATCGGCCCCGATAATGATTGGCTTTTTATCCATTGAGCCTGTCTCTTCGAGCAAGGCGATCTTGAAGTTTTCCCAGTCAATGTACTCTTTCCCGTTGATAGCCCAGTAAGGTTCATGGTCTAAGATATTGACGCTAATCGAATCTTTGTGGACCTCTAAAACGTTTTTGACGTCTGAACTTGGTAGGTCAACTTCAAGTGACTCCAGCTTTACTGAAGCCGTAAGCAGTAGAAAAACCATCACGATAAAAATGATGTCGAGCAGCGGCGTTAAGTCGGGTGTTAGGCTCTGCGTATGGGACGAGTTTGGCGTTTTAATCATGCTTGGCTCACATCACCCACAGAGGCTTGGTTTGCAGACGTATGATTTACATCGCCAGACTGGTTCGTTTGAATCGACATGCCTTCTAGCCACACATTTACGTAATTCAAAGTATGTTCAAGTTGCGCTAGCACTCTGTCCGCCCATAGCCCGAGCAGTTGCGCACCAGAAATAGCAGGTAGAGCAATCATCAAGCCAGCAGCGGTCGTTCTCATCGCTAAACCAAGTCCATCTGCCAGATCATTGGGTGTGATGCTGCCTGTTGTCGCCGCAACACCTTTAAACATCTCGATAAGACCAAGTACTGTACCCAGTAGGCCGATAAGTGGGCTGATAACACCAATTAACCCCAACAGTCTTAATCCTGCATGCAGTTGGTGGCGCTTTTCTTGAAGCCAAATACCAGCAGCATCTTCACGTAACCCTTTTGAAAATGAGTGGTGAGCGAGCAGCATAGAGACACCTTTGTAGAGCAAAGGTCTTTTGCCTGAAATTGAATGAGCAAGTGCTTCGATTTCTTGGCTGTTAGTTGGTGAAATTTGGTTGAGCTCGCGGCGGATAGCACGCTTGCCAACACCAATGCTGAGCATGACTTGGAAGATTCGCTCAGCGATGATCATTGCCGTGAGTGCTGAACAGATGAGAAGCGGCCAAGTCATTAAGCCAAGTTGATCTTGTAAGTAATTGATTTGTTGCATGATTAATCCAACCTAAAACGAACAGGTATTTGTACACGGTGAGCGATTGCTCGGCCGTTGACAGTGTGAGGTGAGAACTTCCATTGTTTAATGGCTTCTAATGCGGCGTTGTCGAGCATCAGTGCGCCTGATGAATTTACTAATGCTTGTTTAACTTGTTTACCTTCAGCGTCTAGCCAGATCTCGTAAGTGGCTACACCCTCGATACCACGACGTCGTGCTTGGCGAGGGTAATTCGGCGGTGTAGGGCGAGAAGAAAATGATGGCTTCGTGATTAATACGGGCTCTTTGTTTGATAGGCCTTGGTTTACTTCCTGAGGCTGGTTGGCAGACTCGTTCATATTCTTATCGACTTTCTTGTCGGCTAACTTTTCTGGCTGTGGCGTAGGTTTTGACTTTGCTTTTGGCTCAGGGCGCTCTTTCTTAACGACCTTCTTTTCAGCTACTGGCTTTTTTTGAACCGGCTTCTTTTCAACAATCTTTTTTTCGACTTTCTTTGGCTGTGGCTTGTTGGTGATCGCCTTTTTCTTCGGTGTTGGTTTAGCCTGTCTTGGCTCAACAGCTTTTGGCTCTACTGGTTTAGGCTCTACCTTTGAAACAGGTTCTTTGATTGGTTCTGGTTCAACGGGCTCTGTGGCGGCTTTTTGTTGAGCTTGAGAAGGTGTGCTCTTCGGAGTGAAGTTGATCGATACCGTGTTCGATTGGCTACCTGCAGGCATTGCAAATACTTTGGATTCTTGAGCGACAAATAATAGCGCCGCATGAATCACTAACGATGCACCGCCTGCAATAACATACCTAGGAACGTTCACTTTCAATCCTTTACCAAATCTAAATTCTGTACCGGATTATTGCTTAGAATCTAAATAAGATCAATTATCAATTGCATTATCATTTGCGGCTATTTATGATTCTCTTAGTTTTTAGCGAATAGTCTTCCAGACTTTGCTATGTAAGTGTTTAGAGAGATTATATGAGTCTTAATATTTATAAGTTTGACGAATCAATCTTGGGCGTTTCTAGCCCTGATCCGCTTCGTTTTGCGTTTGCCAAAAAGCATTCTGCACACGCCGGAGGAAGCTCTATTCCGGTTGATCCGAGCAAGAAGTTGGAGCTCTTTGATGAACTGATGCTGAGTGAAGGGAAAAAACAGGATAAGCGTTGCTTGTATATCCATATTCCTTTTTGTCGCGTGCGTTGTACTTTCTGTAATTTTTTCCAAAATGCGGCAAGTCGCAAATTGGTAGACGAGTATTTCGATGCATTGATGGTCGAGCTCAAGCAAAAAGCCAACACACCATGGGCACAGTCTGGGTTGTTTCATGCCGTTTATATCGGTGGGGGAACTCCAACCGATTTGTCGCCTAAACAAGTCGAGCTATTAGGCAAGGCTATTCGCCAACACTTCCCACTCGCCAATGATGTTGAAATGACCTTAGAAGGGCGTATCAACCGATTCGGTGATGACATGTTTGATAGTGCACTTGAAGGTGGCTTCAACCGTTTCTCATTTGGTATTCAGAGTTTCAATACCAAAGTACGACGCAGCGCGAAACGTTTAGATGACCGTGAAGTGGTTCTAGAACGTATCAGCTCTTTAAGCCGCACTGAGCAAGCTCCGATCGTTCTCGATTTGTTGTATGGCCTACCGTACCAATCGATGGATGTGTTCCAACAAGACCTAGAAGACTACATGTCGACGGGAGCACACGGTATTGACCTTTACCAACTGATTGTTGGGGGCAGTGCTCCTATGCTTAATCTGGTTGAGAAAGGGAAGATCCCACCACCGGCTAATACGCCTGATAAAGCAAGCATGTATTTAGCGGGTGTTGAGTTCATGGCTAAGCACAAGGTTAAACAGCTAAGCGTCAATCACTGGACTCGCGACAACCGTGAACGCAGCATTTACAACAGTTTAGCGAAAACCTATGCCGAGGTTTTGCCTATTGGTTGTGGTGCTGGTGGCAATATCGGTGGTCATGGTGTGATGCAACATCGAACTTTAGACAGCTACATGGAGTCTATTAAGCAAGGGCGATTACCAATAGCCATGATGACTAAACAGAGTGCCTTGGAACCTACGTTCTCCACATTAAAGGCCGGTTTTGATTCTGGTGTGGTTAGAAGAAGCACACTTCCAAGTTTTATGGGGCAAGACACCTTCGATTACCTGAAACCTCTATTCGAACATTGGGAACAGAATGGTTTGGTTGAGCTTTCAGAAGATTATCTGAGTCTTACTATCGCTGGTAGCTTTTGGGCAGTAAGCCTAGCTCAGAGTGTTATTCAAGTGCTAAACGCCGAGTATCAGGCTGCGAACCCAGCTCCGAAAGCAGCCGCATCGGGTGTTCATCCACACGCAAGTTTGAAGCACGCTTAATATCGAATTTTCATTATTTAACTTACGTAATTACTTGTTTATACGGAAATATATCCAATGACAGATACAACATTAGAAGTAACAGAAACTCTAGAGCAACGTGTCGCACACATCCTAGAAGAAGAACCAAAACTGCTGCCAACTGCTATTGCAGAGAAGCTTGGCGTTTCAGAGGTTGAAGTCGTCGCTGCTTTTCCAAACGACATGGCAGTGATGCTAGATGGCAGCCGTGCTCAAGAAATTTTGGAAGGCTTAGTGGGTTGGGGACCAGTGACCACGATCGTGCACTCATTTGGGTCTATCTTTGAAGTAAAGGCGCCATTCCCTAAAGGTAAAGTAGCGCGTGGTTACTACAACTTGATGGGTAAAGATGGCGAGCTTCACGGTCACCTTAAGTTAGACAATATCAAACACATCGGTTTGGTGAGCAAAGCGTTCATGGGGCGTGAAAGCCATTACTTTGGTTTCTTCAGTGAAACGGGTGAGAACATTTTCAAGATTTACTTAGGCCGCAATGAAAAGCGTGAGCTTATCGCCGACCAAGTAGAACGCTTCAAAGCACTAAAAGAATAAGCTTAAGAAAAATCAGCAGCAGTTAATAAAACATTCAAGCTCGAGGACCACATAGATTAATGGTCGTTGTAAATCGCCACTAGGGTCGCTCAACCTCGAGCAAACATAATAAATCAGAGAAAGCGAAGTAAGGAATTACCCATGGAACAACAAGTAAAACAAGAACGTCTACAAGGTCGCCTAGGTCCAGAAATTAAAGAGTTTCGCCAAGAGCGTCGTACCCTTCAACTGGCAACGGTTGATGAAGAGGGCCGCCCGAACGTGAGCTACGCGCCTTTCGTTCAAAACCAAGAAGGTTACTTTGTTCTAATTTCTGATATTGCTCGTCACGCTCGTAACTTGAAAGCGAACCCACAAGTTTCTTTAATGATGATTGAAGATGAAGAGAGCTCAAAGCAGCTTTACGCGCGTAAGCGTTTAACGTTTGATGCACAAGCAAGTGTTGTTGAGCGTGAAACAGAGCTTTGGACTCAAGTAATTGGCCAGATGCAAGAGCGTTTTGGCGAAATCATTGATGGCTTGAGCCAGCTTCAAGATTTCTCTCTATTCAACTTGAAAGCAGAGAACGGCCTGTTCGTTAAAGGCTTTGGTCAAGCGTACCAAGTGTCTGGTGATGACCTAGTTGACTTCGTTCACCTGCAAGAAGGTCACAAAAAAGTATCGAACGAGTAATCTCAATTAAAGGATTACTAAGAAGCCCTCCATTTCGGAGGTCTTTTTTCGTTTGATTGTCTCTGCTATTTCATCGGTAAACCAAAAAATTGAGTGCCGTGAGATGATAAAAGCAGACTCAGCTAAAGAGTTTGCTATATTGGCGTCTGATTAATAGTTATGTGTAAGGATCGCCACGTGAAACCAGTAAGTCGAGATTGGGACGAGTTCTGTTATCCATTTATTTATGAAGACAGTCCTATCTGTGATTTTGAGATTCTATCGGATGAACTCTGTTGCCGAATTGGATTGGTGCTGTCTCTAGAGTTAGAACCACAAGTTCGTGAGATCCTGCAACGCCTGCAGCCGAACATCTACCACTTGAATGGCTCGGTGCGTGGCAAGCTAGCGATTTCTGAGTCCGAACTGGTCGAGCTTAAGCAAGATTACCACCGTATTCGTGAGCAGCTAGAAGGTGGCTTCAAAGGTTTTGTTTTGCCTGGCGGGCATCGAGTATCGAGTGAACTTCATTTGTGCCGTTGTCAGGCGAAGAAAGTTGTTCGCGCTTTGGTGAGCATTGAGCACCATGAAAGTAAAAAGTCGCCGGATCCGATTCTTTTTAAATACGCTAACTTAGTCGCGAATACTCTGTATGCCTTGGCGTCTTATACCAATCATATCAATGAGGTTGAGGAAGTGGAGTTTTTGAGTAAGAGCTATTCTATGCCAAAAAGCTCTATGCCTAAAAAGAAAGACTAACGTTTAGTCCGGTTCTGATTAATCGATGAAAGTCTGAGAAGCTTCCAAGCTAAACCATCAAGCATGATGGTTTAGCTCTTAAGATAGCGTTTAAGCGGTCGTAGAGGCGTTGTTTAAGACTTTTGCGCCACGCAGCATGGCTTCGATTAATTCACCTGCATTGAATTTCTCAAGTGCTTCATGGGCACCCACCTGATTAGCACGATCCACACAGATCTCACTCGATAGTGAAGTGTGCAAAATACAGTAGGCATGGCTCAGTGCGCTGTCATTTTGTACTTCAAACGCAAGCTCATAGCCATCGAGCCCTGGCATCTCAATATCGCTCACTAACAGGTCGACCGCATTACCCACGCTAGCTTGGCGTCTCATTAGGTCGATCGCATCTAATCCGTTGTTACAAATACTGTAAGGAATGTTGATGCTGTCCAGAGCATCAGATAGCTGCTTACGCGCAATCAAAGAGTCATCTACTAATAAGATATTCAGTGCTTTTAGACGCTCTCGTTCAACGTCCGTCAGCATAGGGATTTGTGCGTTCTCGTAATCAGGGTAGATCTTGGAGAGCAGCAACTCTACGTCGAGCATCTGTACGATGCGATCTTCAAAGCGCGTAATGCCTGTCACAAATACATTTCGTCCTACGCTTGCTGGTGGTGATTCAATGCTCTTCCAATCACATTCGATGATTTTATCGATTGAGCGAACCAAAAATGCGACTACGGTTCTCAAGCAGTCCGTCACGATGAGTACACAATCTTGGTATTCAGCCGGAGTGATCGGACGAAAGCCTATCGCGGCAGACATATCAATGACAGGGACAGTGAGCTCGCGGATGGTCACTGTGCCAATCACATGGTGATGAGAATAGGGGATTTGGGTCATTGGTTGAAAAGGGACAATTTCCCTGACCTTAAGCGTGCCAATAGCAAAACTTTGAGTGAGGGACAGCTTGAACATCAACATTCCCTGTGACTGACTCGCTTTACTTATCGGTTTGGCCATAAGTGGCTCCTGTTTACTATACGCTTAATTTATAAAGAATAATTTAAAGGTAAATATCAGCCGCGGCAAGTAACTATACGGTTTTTAGGGGCTTTAAGGTGGTTGTTTTCGGTTATTGAGTGAAGAATGGTAGCGCTTGGGTTAAAATCACGCTAAATACTCGCTGTCGATGAAATAAGTCGGCAAGCAGACTGCAACAAACTGAGAGTTATCATGGCAAGAACAGCAGCAGCGCTTCATATTTTGGTGAAGCACAAAGAACAAGCAGAAGACATCATCAAGCAGCTTAAAAAAGGCGCTAAGTTTCAGACGCTAGCGAAGAAGTACTCAACGTGTCCATCTGGTAAAAAGGGTGGCGATTTAGGTGAGTTTCGTAAAGGGCAGATGGTGCCTCAGTTTGATAAAGTTTGCTTCTCTGGCGAGACGCTGGTCCCACATCTTGTTAAAACGAAATTTGGCTGGCACGTGGTTAAGGTTCTTTACAGAACATAGTCACTAAGAACCCGCCAAGACACTTTAAGACGTTTCGCTAGCGTCTTAAATTTGGTTATCAGTGAGTTAAACCCTCAACTTTAACTCACTTTCTCTTCCTTCCTTTTGACTCAAAACTCGCCCCTTCTTTATTCTGCCAAGCCATACCTAAAGTCATTCGATTCAAAACCGAAATACAAATCGGCCATGTCGCGAAATGCACATTTTGAATATCAGGCTGCTTTATCATTCTCTACATCAACTGAGCACTTAACTGCTAAATAATGTAGAGGCTATGTCATGAAAAAATTACTTCTTGCAGCAACAATTGCATCCCTATCTACCGTTGCTAATGCATCAATCGAGACAAAAGATTGGCATGAATTTGCTTCACCAGAAGCACAGGTGTTTGCTAAAGAAACCATCGTATTGGACTTCTACGCGTCGCCTAGTGCAGTAGGCTTCACGTCAGATTCTGACGTTGCTAAGTACATAGACCTTGCACATGAGCGTGGTGTGACTGGCGCTTCAGTGACGATTGCTGCACCGCACACACCAAATATGCTGGCGTTTAAGTCTGAGCATGCGAAGTGGACTCAAGCTTCATCTTCGGCGAAAACACCTATTCGATATGTTGAGAACGTTGAGGACTTCCAACTCGCTCATGAAAACGGCGAATACGCGATCATGTGGGCAAGCCAGACAACCATGCCTTTGGAAGGAGATGCATCTAACGTCGCAGTGATGGCCGAACATGGCATTAAAACTATGCAGCTAACCTACAACGAAACTGAGTTGACGGGCTCTGGTGTTATCTCGATGATCAACGGTGACAAATCGGGCCTAACTGAGTTTGGTAAAGAGGTGATTGATGAGATGGTGAAACACGGTATTACTGTCGATCTATCGCATACCTCCCACTATACGACACAAGACATAACAGACTACATGCAAAAGCATCACAAAGGTGTGCCTGTTATCTATTCACACTCACCGATTGCATCGAATTATGGTTGTGAGCCTCATGAAACGTTGAGCGAAACGAAACAACGCATGGCAGAGAAGAACCTACAAAAAGAACATCCAGACTACCGCTTATCTGCGTGCTACCGATTAATTTCTGATGAGCAGGCTGAGACAGTCGCAGAGATGGGCGGTGTGGTTGCTGTAACCGCGACTGAGTTCATGATGGACGGTATTTGGCCAGAAGATATCACTCCAAAGCAATTTGCAGAGATGATTGATGGTGCGGTAAAAGTGGCTGATATTGACCATGTTGGTATTGCGACTGATGACATGATGACAACAGCAAAAGTAGTTCCTTTCGCCGTTGCTAATGCCGATAAATACGCTGATAACGGTTACATGGTGGATGCGTTCAACAAAGGAGCAACAGGCTGTGCTGAGTTATCTAAGCATATTGCAGGCGTTGTTGATGCTTTGTGGGAGATGGGGTATTCCAATGAAGACCTTGCTAAATTGTTCGGTGGCAACTTGATGCGAGTTTATGAGCAAACATGGACACCAAAAGCTTAACGACTATGGCCCGCTGAATGCGGGTCTTTTTATTGGTTCATCGCGGATTAGCGGGAACTAAAAACAAAAACGGTAGTAAGTGATATGGTTTAGTCGCCAAACAAAAATCATACACAAACTACCGTTTTCATGCCGAATCATACTTTCCTATCTTCATTCTGGGAAGGCTTTAAAATAGTAAAGTCTCACCAGACAGCATCACTTATTACACTGACTCTTAAACCTAACTCTGAGGCTAAATGCCTTTGCGGTCTTGGAGCCGAGGCTATCCATG